>CAKSJU010000081.1 GCA_934463455.1 uncultured Clostridia bacterium
TAGACAGCCTTTGTCTTTTGCAGGGATAGAAAAGATACCGGACCGCAACATTTATATTTCCTGTAATATATACTTTTAATACTTATAATGTAAGATAATTCCATTATACCACGCTTTCGGCTCATAATCAATAATTCGGAAATATTTTCTTTAAAAAAATGAACAAAAAAAGAACAAGCCGAACTTGTTCCTTTTTTGGAGCGGAAGACGAGATTCGAACTCGCGACGTTCACCTTGGCAAGGTGACGCTCTACCACTGAGCCACTCCCGCATTGACTCTGATAATTATACCACATTTATTTATGTTTGTCAATACGCTTTTTATTTAAAACATTTCTTTTTTTGTCGGTATTTTTAGGTTATTTATTCTCTTTACTTTTTCCAAAAAACAAGGTACAATATATAATAGATATTTATGTCAAAATTTATAATGCGGAAAGGAACAGGAAAATGGTCAGAAGAATTTATGTTGAAAAGAAGAGAGGCTTTAATGTCGAAGCACAAGGAGTTTTGGCGGATTTAAAACAGAACTTATCGCTTAACTCCTTGACAAATGTACGTGTTGTAAACAGATACGACATCGACGGAATAAGCGATGAAGAATACGAAAATGCAAAGGCGTCGGTTTTCTATGAACCGCCGGTTGATAACGCGTGGGACGAAGATATTTCTTTTTCCGAAAACGAAACATATTTTGCGGTTGAATATCTTCCCGGTCAGTTTGACCAGCGCGCCGCTTCCGCCGAAGAATGTGTGTCCATATTAACGCAAAAAAAACGCCCCGTTGTCCGTTCCGCAAAGGTTTACATATTTGAGGGTATAACAGAGGAAGAGACTCAAAAAGCAAAGAAATATCTTATAAATCCGGTTGAGGCAAGAGAAGCTTCACTCGAAAAATGTCAAACGCTTGATATTAAGGCAGAGCTTCCCGCCGACGTTGCCGAGGCTGTAGGATTTATTGATATGTCCGAAAAAGAGCTTTCGGAATTTTTATCCGAAATGGGATTTGCAATGGATATTGATGATCTCCTTTTCTGCAGAAAGTATTTTAAAGAAACCGAAAAACGAAATCCTACAATAACAGAGCTAAGAATGATTGATACATATTGGTCGGATCACTGCCGTCATACCACATTTTCGACGCATATAGACGCAGTTTCGGTACCGGACGGAAAATATTCCGACATAATCAAATCGGCATATGAAGAATACAAAAAGGCAAAAAAGGATTTATACGCACCCAACCGCGCGGAATGTCTGATGAATCTTGCCACAATCATAGTAAAGCAGCTGAAAAAAGCCGGTAAACTCAAAGAAATAGACGAGTCGGAAGAAATAAACGCATGCAGTATAAAAGCGGAGATTGATGTGAACGGTAAAAAAGAGCCATGGCTTATTATGTTCAAAAACGAAACCCACAACCACCCCACCGAAATAGAGCCTTTCGGCGGCGCGGCAACCTGTCTCGGCGGTGCGATACGTGACCCGCTTTCGGGACGTTCGTATGTATACCAGGCAATGCGTGTGACCGGCAGCGGAGACCCGAGAAAAACACTCAGCGAAACGCATGCCGGGAAGCTTATGCAAAGAAAAATCACAAAGGGTGCGGCGGCAGGCTATAGCTCATACGGCAACCAGATAGGTCTTGCAACCGGTCAGGTCAATGAAATATATGACGAGGGCTATGTTGCAAAAAGAATGGAAATAGGTGCTGTCATCGGTGCCGCTCCCGCAAAAAATGTTGTCCGCCAAATCCCCGAAGCAGGCGATGTAATAATCCTCCTCGGCGGCAGAACGGGCAGAGACGGCTGCGGCGGCGCTACCGGCTCTTCAAAAGCACACACCGAAGAATCTCTTTCCGAATGCGGCAGCGAAGTACAAAAGGGAAATCCCCCCGTAGAGAGAAAAATCCAAAGACTTTTCAGAAACGAAGCTGTAACTGTAAAAATCAAACGCTGCAACGATTTCGGTGCGGGCGGAGTTTCGGTTGCGATTGGTGAGCTTGCGGACGGTCTGACAATAAATCTCGATAAAGTACCGAAAAAATACGACGGTCTGGACGGAACGGAGCTTGCAATAAGTGAGTCGCAGGAACGTATGGCAGTTGTTGTGAACAAAGAAGATGCAGATTTCTTCATAAAGGCGGCAAATGAGGAAAATCTTGAAGCGACACATGTTGCGGACGTAACCGACACCAACCGTTTGGTTATGACCTGGCGCGGCAAAACAATCTGTGATATTTCCAGAGATTTTTTAAATACCAACGGTGCTGACAAGCACATAGAGATAGAAGCGGCTGTTCCCTCCTCAAAGCATACGGCTTTTGACAAAGAGCCGGTCAGCGACATAAAGGAAAAGTGGCTTGCCGCTCTCTCCGACCTTAACGTCTGCTCACAAAAGGGTCTTTCGGAAATGTTCGATTCAACCATAGGTGCAGGCTCTGTACTTATGCCGTTCGGCGGTTTGTATCAGCTTACTCCGTCCGACGGAATGGCAGCAAAAGTACCTGTATTGCACGGAGAAACAACAACCGCCACAATTATGACCTACGGTTATAACCCCAAAATTTCAAAATGGAGTCCGTACCACGGAGCTGCATACGCAATTGTGGAATCCGTTTCAAAAGCAGTTGCTCTCGGCGCGGACTATAAAAAGATATACCTCACATTCCAGGAATATTTTGAAAGACTCGGCAGCGACAAAAAACGTTGGGGCAAGCCTTTCTCCGCACTTTTGGGCGCATATCGCACACAGCTCGCGCTCGGTATTGCGGCAATAGGCGGAAAGGATTCCATGAGCGGAAGCTTCAATGAGCTTGATGTTCCGCCCACACTGACCTCTTTTGCCGTTGCTGTGGAGGATGTAAAAAATATCACTTCGCAGGAAATCAAAAAAAGCGGCTCAAAGCTTGTACTTTTCACCTTGGAGCGTGACGGCAACGATATGCCCGATTTTGAAAAGCTCAAAAAAATGTACGAACAAATTCACAAGCTTATAACAGACGGAAAGGTGCTTTCGGCAAGCGTTGTAAAAGGCTTCGGTCTTGCCGAAACGATTTCTAAAATGACCTTCGGAAACAAAATCGGAGTAACCTTTGACAGCGAAATAACCTCCGATTTGCTCTTCTATGCTCCGCTCGGGTCTGTTGTTCTTGAAGCAAACGAAGATATTGACGGTGCCGTAACACTCGGTACAACCGGCGGCAGCGCAATCAAAACCGGCGATGTTGAAATATCGATTGAAGAAGCATTAAGCGTATGGCAAAAGCCGCTTGAGGGCGTATTTAAAACACGCGTTGAATCGGACAAGGAAGAGCCGAAAACTTACACCTTTGCCGACCGCGCTCCGGTTGTTGCGGGAGAAAAGTTTGCAAAACCGCGTGTATTTATCCCGGTGTTCCCCGGCACAAACTGTGAATATGATACAGCGCGCGCATTTGAAAAAGCCGGAGGCACGGCAGATATATTCGTTATAAAAAATCTTTCGCCCGCCGATGTTACCTATTCGATGCAGGAAATGAAAAAACGTATCGACGCATCGCAGATAGTAATGCTCCCGGGAGGATTTTCCGGCGGTGACGAGCCGGACGGCTCCGGTAAATTTATTGCAACCGCATTCCGCAACCCGCTTGTGTGCGAGGCGGTAATGAATTTGCTCA
This sequence comes from uncultured Clostridia bacterium, assembly GCA_934463455.1. GTDB lineage: Bacteria > Bacillota > Clostridia > UBA1381 > UBA1381 > CAKSQL01. The sequence goes on from CAKSJU010000081.1 coordinate 3,659, forward strand.
AAAACCGCGACGGTCTGATGCTCGGCATCTGTAACGGTTTTCAGGCACTTATAAAGCTAGGGCTTGTTCCTTACGGCGAAATACGTGTTCCGACCGACGATATGCCGACCTTGACCTTTAATACAATCGGCAGACATATTTCACGCATGGCAATCACCCGCGTAGCTTCGGTAAAATCGCCGTGGTTTGCAAAAGTTAATCCCGGAGACCTGCACACCGTAGCACTTTCGCACGGAGAGGGCAGATTTATTGCAAGTCCCGGGCAAATTGCGTCTCTTGCCGCAAACGGACAACTCGCAACGCAATATGTTACTCCCGACGGTAAAGCCACATATGATACCGACTTTAACCCTAACGGCTCTTTTTCATCGATTGAGGGAATAACCTCCCCCGACGGAAGAGTTCTCGGCAAAATGGGACATTCCGAAAGAATCGGCAGCATGATTGCAAAAAATATACCCGGCAATAAGAATCAGCTTATATTCGAGTCGGGCGTTGAATATTTTAAATAAAATAGGAGTCTTTGACATGCACCCAAAGGTGAATATAGTTTTTAAGGGAATTTCCGGCGGCAAAATAGCCGATATAGGAGTTTCCAAAATAAAATTGTCCAAAAGCAGGCGGCGAATGGAGGTGCTTTTGGAAGACAATGCCGCAAACGAAGAGCTTGATAAATTTGAGCATGAGCTTATGAAATACTATAAATTAAACGGCGTTCACGTAAAAAACAATGACGAAGTTCAAAAAAAACGCGAACTGCCGAGAATGGTTATACAAATGCCTAAAAAACAAGCGTCCTTATCGGAGGAGGGAAATACCTCCTCCGATACTCTCGGAAAAGCAGAAATTGACGAAATGCTGTACGGCACAACCATCCGCGATGAGCTTGTACCGATTTCATCAATAACCGAAAACTCCGCAAGAGTATGCTTCCGCGGAGAAATTTTCGGCATTGAAACAAAGGATATAACCAGCAAAAAAACAGAAAAACAATTCCATTTATTCGTTATAGATGTAACCGATTATTCCGATTCCATAACAATACAGCTTTTTATGGATAAAAACAAAAATGAGGAAGCCTATGCGCAGATGTGTAAATCACTGAAAAAAGGTACTTGGGTAACCGTGCGGGGCAAGGCTCAGTACAATGACTATGCCCGTGAAACAGTTGTATCCGCCAATGCGATAGGTCTTTCTCCCGCACCCAAAATCCGCATGGACAATGCCGAGAAAAAACGTGTCGAGCTGCATATGCACACACAAATGTCAGCAATGGACGCAGTGTCTTCAACCAAAGATTTGATAGGACGTGCAGTAAAATGGGGACACAAAGCAATTGCCATAACCGACCACGGGGTTGTACAATCCTTTCCGGACGGTATGAAGGAATCGAACAACCATGAAAAAATAAAGGTAATTTACGGAGTTGAGGGGTATCTTCTGGACGACAGCTTAAGGATATGCTATGAAATGACCGACCAAACCACCTCTTCGTCTTTTGTGGTATTTGACCTCGAAACAACAGGTCTTTCAAACGAGGTCAACAACATTATAGAAATAGGCGCAGTTAAAATAGAAAACGGCAAAATAACCGATCGTTATGCGCAGTTTGTAAATCCGAGAGAAAAAATCCCTCCCAAAATAACCGAATTGACAAGCATTACCGATGAAATGGTGGCGGATGCACCGGCAATAGAAAAAGTTTTGCCGGAGTTTCTGGAATTTTGCAAGGGATGCGTGCTTGTCGCTCACAATGCAAAATTTGATACCGGATTTATAAAAAAAGCTATAGAAAGACAGAACATTTCCTACACTTTTGCGTGGATGGACACTCTTATGCTTGCGCGCTGTCTCTACCCCGATTTGCCAAATCACAGGCTTAATACGCTTTCCAAGCACATGAATATCCTTTTGGAAAATCATCACCGCGCGGTAGACGACGCGAAAGCAACAGCTGATATATTTTTAAAAATGCTTGACGAGCTTAACGGGCGAGGTCAAACAAAGCTTTACGAAATTAACGATAAATATGACATGACAGCGGCATGCAAGCGCAGCAAAGCATACCACATTATTTTGCTCGCAAAAACCCAGCAAGGTATACGAAACATATACGAAATGGTAAGTGCCTCACATTTAAAATATTTTTTCCGAACTCCGCGTATTCCAAAAAGCCTTTTAGAAAAAAAGCGCGAGGGAATAATCATTGGCTCGGCATGTGAAGCGGGGGAGCTTTTCCGCGCCATAGTCGAAAAAAAATCGCATGACGAAATAGTAAAAATTGCCGAATTTTATGACTATCTTGAAATTCAGCCTATCGGCAATAACGCATATATGAAGCGTGACCCCGGGCACGAAGACGTAAATACCGACGAGGATTTAAAAAATTTAAACAGAGAAATTGTAAAACTCGGAGAAGAACTCAAAAAACCTGTAGTCGCAACCTGTGACGTACATTTTCTCGACCCCGAGGGCGCAAACTACCGAAAAATTCTAATGTATTATAAAGGTTTTAAGGACGCTGAGGAACAGGCTCCTCTTTATTTGCGAACAACCGAAGAAATGCTCGAAGAATTTTCCTATCTCGGAGAAGAAAAAGCATATGAGGTTGTAGTTGAAAATACGAATTTAATTGCCGATATGATAGAAGAAACCCGTCCGATACCCACAAAAAAATGCCCTCCCGAAATTGAGGGTGCACAGGAGGGTATCATAAACGATTCCCATAAAAAGGCAAAGGAAATATACGGAGACCCTCTGCCGAAAATTGTCAAGGACAGAATGGACAAAGAGCTTCATGCAATAACCACTTACGGTTTTTCGGTTATGTATAAAATAGCGCAGGAGCTTGTACGAAAATCCTTGAGCGACGGTTATCTTGTAGGCTCGAGAGGTTCTGTCGGCTCGTCCTTTATTGCATTTTTGTCGGACATTACCGAGGTCAACTCGCTTCCCCCGCACTATGTCTGCCCGAACTGTAAGCATTCCGAATTTATCACCGACCAAACCGGTATTTCGGGATTCGACCTACCCGACAAAAATTGTCCCGAATGCGGTACTCCGTACAAAAAAGACGGTCACGACATACCCTTTGAAACCTTTCTCGGCTTCGAGGGCGACAAGGAGCCCGATATCGACCTTAACTTCTCGGGAGATTATCAGCCTGTAATTCATAAATATACCGAAACTTATTTCGGCGAAGGATATGTTTTCAGAGCCGGAACAATCGGTACGGTTGCGGAAAAAACAGCCTACGGTTATGTTCGTAAATATTCCGAAGAAACCGGAAAGCACATCAGAAATGCCGAAATGAAACGGCTTGCCGCAGGCTGCGTCGGAGTAAAAAGAACAAGCGGACAGCATCCCGGCGGTATTATAGTTGTACCTCACTCGAACGATATTCACGAATTTTGTCCGATTCAGCACCCTGCCGACGACCCAAATTCAAATATTATAACAACACATTTCGATTATCATAAAATAGACCAAAACCTATTGAAGCTTGACGAACTCGGTCATGATGACCCTACCGTTATAAAAATGCTTCAAAATCTGACAGGAGTTGACCCGCGTACTATACCGCTTGACGACAAAGACACCATGAGTATCTTTACCTCGACCGATATACTGCATTTAAAATCCGACATAGGCACTCCGATAGGCACCTACGGTATTCCCGAATTTGGCACCGGCTTCACCCGCCAGATGCTTATAGACACAAAGCCGACAACCTTTGCCGAGCTTGTGCGAATAGCCGGATTGTCGCACGGTACCGATGTTTGGCTGAACAATGCCCAAGACTATATCAGGCAAGGCGTAACCACGCTTTCCGAGGCTATTTGTACACGTGACGATATAATGCTTTATCTTATTCACATGGGGGTCGAAGCGGGACATTCCTTTAAAATAATGGAAAGCGTCAGAAAGGGCAAAGGCTTAAAGCCGGAGGACGAAGAGGCAATGCGCGCCGCAAATGTCCCCGAATGGTACATAGAATCCTGTAAAAAGATAAAATACATGTTCCCGAAAGCACACGCCGTCGCATATGTAACAATGGCATTTAGAATTGCGTACTGCAAAGTACATTACCCGGAGGAATTTTATATCGCTTATTATTCTGTACGTGCCGACGATTTTGACGCGCATCTTATGGCAAACGGAGAAAAAACCGCAAGAGCTGCCATGGCTGATTTGTTGGAAAAAAAGAAAAATAACACAATTTCGCCGAAAGAAAAAAATCTTATTCCGATTTTGGAGGTATGTATCGAAATGTACGCCCGCGGAATTAATTTTATTCCGGTTGACCTGTATAAATCCGACGCGATAAACTTTATAAAAACTCCCGAAGGAATACTCCCTCCGCTCAACGCGCTTCCCGGAATGGGTGAAAATGCAGCAAAGAGTATTACCGAAGCAAGAGAACAGGGAGAATTTAAAACCGTTGAGGATTTGCGTATCCGCACCGGCATAACAAAGACAAACATAGAGCTTTTGCAGCAAAATCATTGTCTCGACGGACTTCCGGAATCTGATCAGGTCAGTATTTTTGATAATCTGTAAAGGACGGATAAAATATGATATTGAAGAAAATAGCGAAAAAAATCATTCAAATATTTATAATACTGTCTGCACTGGCACTTATTGCACTTTATGCAATAAATTCATATGTTGTGGATTCCACCGAAACGCAAATTTATTCGAAAGACACTCTTCCCGCCGACCCGGAAAGAAGCTGCATTTTAATTCTCGGCTGCGGAGTGAGGACAGACGGAACACCGTCTTCCATGCTTAACGACCGCTTGGAGGAGGGAATTGCGCTTTACAAAATCGGTGCCGCGCCGAAAATAATAGTAAGCGGCGACCACGGCAGAAAAAATTACGATGAGGTAAACGTAATGAAGAACTTTGCTCTGGAAAGAGGCGTTCCCTCAGAGGACATTTTTATGGACCATGCCGGATTTTCCACTTATGAAAGCATTTATCGCGCAAAGGAAATTTTTAAAGCTGACAATATAATAATAGTAACCCAAACTTTTCATATATTCCGCGCACTGCATATTGCAAACGCTCTCGAAATAAAAGCTGTCGGAGTAAACTCCGATCCGCGCAGATATGTAGGGCATCAATATAACGAGCTCCGCGAAATGGCGGCCCGCACCAAAGATTTTATAACGTGCATTATAAAACCAAAGCCTACCTATCTCGGCGAAGCAATACCGGTAAGCGGAAACGGAAATATAACAAACGATTAACACATAAAAATCTTTTGAAAGAAGGCATCATATGACAAAATTTGTATTTGTGCGTCACGGACAAAGTCTCGGCAATAAAACCGAAAGATTTTTAGGGCATACCGATCTTGATTTATCCGAAACAGGATATAAACAAGCCGAAAAAACCGCAGAATATATTGCCGCGCATTATAAAATTGACAAAATATATTCAAGCGACCTTTTAAGAGCTTACAATACTGCCCTGCCCGCCGCAAAAAAGCTGAATTTGAACATAATAAAAGACGAAAACCTGCGAGAAATATACGCGGGTGAATGGGAGGGCAAAACCTTTCTCGGGCTTCGAGAAGAATTTCCCGAAGATTATATGCTTTGGCTTGAGGATATAGGCAATGCGCGCTGCACCGGTGGCGAAACCGTGGCTCATCTTCTCAGTCGTGCGGAAAAAGAACTTTTAAAGCTTGCGGAGGAAAACGACGGAAAAACTCTTCTTGTTGTAACGCATGCCACATTTTTACGGGCAATGCAATGCGTATGGAAAGGTGTCGGACTTGACGGGATGAAAAATTTTCCGTGGGTATCCAATGCCTCGGTAAGCGAGGTTGATTACTCAAACGGAAAATGGAAAGAAATAATGATAGGCGAAAACTCGTTTATGGGCGAGCTTGAATCATCACTGCCCGCAAATGTGTAATTTAAATTATATTAAACGCAAGCATGCAGAAAATTGCAGGGCACGATGCCCGAAATTTTTCGCTTAAAATCATTAGTTACCAGTGTTTTGACAACGCTATGACACTTGACAACACTTTGATAATTTGTGTTTCTGTTTTGGGGACGGCTTTAGAAAGCCTACAAGAAAAGAAAGTAATGACATATCCTTATTTTTGCGGCCGTTAGGTGTGTGGGAGCGTGTAAACAAACCCAAAAGGCTAAAAAAATACGGTCTTCAAAAAGTATGGCACAGAAAAAAAAGTTAATGACGATTTTTGCGAAATGTCTGAGTGTGAAAGGTTGGATTTTTGCGCTGAAACGTTACCAATCCTTATTAGTAACATAGTTAGTAACATGTTGGTGGTGGATTTTTTAAGGCATGCGGACAAATCGCAAAGGAACTTAATATCAAAGGGGCGGCACGTGGAAACAAGCCGATACACCACATTTTGAGATTGATACGGATTGGAAAGAAAGCGAGGATAAACCTATGACACAGCAGGAAAG
>CAKSJU010000082.1 GCA_934463455.1 uncultured Clostridia bacterium
CTTAAAGTGTGCAAAATTTTAGCGATATGCCAATACATAACTTTGAGTATTTTAACACAAAAACGGCAAAAAAGCAAGCGCAAAAACATTAAACCGAATAACGGGAGTTATTTTGGTTGTTTTGGGTGTTGTGGTTTTGGGATTTTCTTTTGTTAAATAAACGATTACAGCCTATTCAAATTCAATTCTTCATTCATTGTACTTGTATTGGCGTGGCATATTGCAACTGCGAGCGCATCGGCAGCGTCATCCGGCTTTGGTACAACATTCAAATTTAAAAGAGTTTTTACCATATGCTGTACCTGCTGTTTGTCGGCGCGGCCGTATCCGGCAACCGATTGCTTTATCTGAAGAGGTGTATATTCGTAAATCGGTATTCCTTTGTTGGCTGCGGACACTACCAAAACACCTCTCGCCTGAGCAACCGCAATGGCGGTTTTTGCATTGTTGTTGAAAAAAAGCTCCTCTATTGCTATGGCATCCGGCTTAAAACGCTCTATGCAATAATTTATATCGTCATAGATTGTTTTTAGTCTTAATGAGGTTGCTGTTTTTGCATGAGTCATTATTGCATCATATGCTATCGGTCTGAATTTATTTCCCGTATATTCTATAATACCTACCCCTACTATTGCATATCCGGGGTCAATTCCTAAAATAATCACTAAAAAATCACCGTCTTTTTTTAAAATTTTATCACATTAGGATATTGCATAATTATTCTTTTTGATGTATAATATACACATAAAAGAAATTAATACATTTTAATTATACACTATTTAAGGAGGAAAATCAACAATGGCAAAAGAAAAAATTGTGTTGGCATATTCGGGCGGTCTTGATACTTCGATTATCATTTCGTGGCTTAAAGAGAATTATGACTGCGAAGTAATCGCTGTATGCGGAGACGTAGGACAAGGCAAGGAGACCGAAGGTCTTGAAGAAAGAGCTAAAAAAGCGGGAGCTTCAAAGCTTTATCTTGCAGATTTGAGGGATGAGTATGTTGAGGATTTTATATTCCCGACATTAAAAGCAGGAGCTGTATATGAGGGTAAATACCTTTTGGGAACATCTCATGCACGTCCGATTATTGCGAAAAAATTGGTAGAAGTTGCTCTTGCGGAAGGCGCAACTGCAATTTGCCACGGTGCAACGGGAAAAGGAAACGACCAGGTACGTTTTGAACTGACAATAAAAGCCCTTGCTCCGCAGCTTAAAATAATTGCTCCGTGGAGAATTTGGGATATTAAATCAAGAGAAGATGCTGTGGATTATGCACAGGCACATAACATAGAAATTCCGGTTACAAAAAAGGATTTGTATTCGAGAGACAGAAATATTTGGCATATAAGCCATGAGGGTATGGATCTTGAAGACCCGGCAAATGAGCCTCAGCTTGATAATCTTTTAAAGCTTACAACTCCGCCGGAAAAAACTCCGGACGAGCCGAAGTATGTAACAATCGGTTTTGAAAAAGGCGTTCCCGTTTCGATAGACGGTGAAAAGCTTGCTCCGCGTCCGCTGGTTGAAAAACTTAATAAGCTGGGCGGCGAATACGGAATCGGTATTGCGGATATAACCGAAGACCGTTTGGTTGGAATGAAATCAAGGGGCGTATATGAAACTCCGGGCGGTACGATTCTGTACTACGCATTGCAGGATTTGGAATATCTTTGCTTAGACCGTGATACGCAGAGCTTTAAAAGACAGGCAGCAATTAAATTTGCGGAGCTTGTATATGACGGTAAATGGTATACTCCTCTTCGCAAAGCACTTTCGGCTATGGTTGACTCAATGGAGGAGACTGTCAGCGGCGAAGTTAGGGTTAAGCTTTACAAAGGCAGTGTTACATCGGCAGGCTCGAAGAGCAAATATTCTCTTTATAACGAAGCTATTGCAAGCTTTGGCGACAGCCATGAGCTTTACAGTCATAAGGATGCCGAAGGCTTTATCAATTTGTTCGGATTGCCGCTTAAAGTAAGGGCAATGATGAATGAAAAAAACGGAGACAGTGAAATTAAATAAGTTATACAAAAGGCGGTGTATAAAAAGTACACCGCCTTTTGAGGGGATAGCAAAAAGGTGTTTTAAAATAATAAAAAATATATACTGTTCAAGTAATATATGCCTTTTTGCGTTCCGAACTTTTTTTAAACCTCTATTGTATAATGATTTAGGAAAGGAATGTATACTATGGCAAAACTTTGGGGCGGGCGTTTTCAAAAAAATACCGATAAAAAAGTGGATGACTTTAATTCGTCAATAAGATTTGACAGCCGTATGTACAAGCAGGACATAACGGGAAGTATAGCCCATGCCGAAATGCTTGGTAAGCAGGGCATTATATCGGAAGAAGATTCAAAAAAGATTGCGGACGGACTAAAGGGGATTTTATCCGATATAGAAAACGGTTTCATAAAATTTGAAATTGACGCGGAAGATATTCATATGAATGTAGAAAAAATTCTGACCGAGAGAATAGGCGAAGCGGGAAAACGGCTTCATACGGGCAGGAGCAGAAATGACCAGGTTGCCCTCGATATTCGTATGTATTTAAAAGATGAAACGGATGAGATAAAGAAAATGCTGCTGCATGCCGAGGATGTTATTTTGGAGCTTGCAAGTGAGCATGTCGAAACAATTATGCCGGGATATACTCATCTTCAAAAAGCGCAGCCTATTACCTTTGCGCATCATCTGTGCGCCTATGCCGAAATGCTTGCAAGGGATATAAGCCGTCTGGACGATTGCAGAAAAAGAACCGATGTAATGCCGCTCGGCTCGGGAGCTTTGGCAGGAACAACATACCCTTTGGACAGGGAATTTGTAAAGGAAAAGCTCGGTTTTGCAAAGGTGAGCTTAAATTCTCTTGACGGAGTTTCCGACCGTGATTTTGTTATTGAGCTTGCAGGCTGTTTGTCACTGATTATGATGCACCTCAGCAGATTTTCGGAGGAATTGATTTTGTGGTCAAGTCACGAATTTTCCTTTGTAGAAATGGACGACGCATTTTCTACCGGCTCATCTATTATGCCGCAAAAGAAAAATCCCGATGTGACAGAGCTTATAAGAGGAAAAACCGGCAGGGTATACGGACACTTGATGGGACTTTTAACAACAATGAAAGGACTTCCGCTTGCGTACAATAAAGATATGCAGGAGGATAAAGAGCCGATATTCGACGCGATAGATACAGTAAAGCTTTGCTTGCCGGTATTTTGCGATATGCTTGCGACTATGAAGGTCAACAAAGACAAAATGCTTTCGGGGGCAAAGGGCGGTTTTACAAATGCGACCGACGCGGCGGATTATTTAGTTAAAAAAGGAATGCCGTTCCGCGAAGCACATTCGGTAATAGGTCAAATGGTTTTTTATGCAATAGAAAAAAATAAATCGCTTGATGAATTAACCTTGGAAGAGCTTAAAAATTTCTCCGATGTTATAGACGGGGATTTTTATGAGGCGATAAGCCTGAAAACCTGCGTAAACGACAGAAAGGTTATCGGCGGGCCGGCGGTGGAAACCGTAAAAGCGGCAATATCCGCAATGAGAGCGCAGTTGGAAATATAATAATTTCATATTTAAATAAAGAGATGATGTGATTTTTTGCATTGTCTTTTTTTGTTATTTTTTAGCTAATTGTAAAACTCACATTTTACAATTAACTATTATTATTTTTTCGAAAGACGAAAAAGTAATAAAAAAAGACGAAAAATTCTATTGAAAAAAAAGCGTCCGAAAGATTATAATAGATATATAAAATTGGAAGCATGGGAAGATTGCGTATGAAAAAAGATTTTATTATAAGTATAATTTTAATTGTTGCCGTAGCGGCGGCATGCCTTTCGGGATGTGATGCAAAGCTTGCGAGTGAAGCTGTTGCGGAGGATAAGGTACATATAAGTTTTTCCTTTTGGGAGCCGAGTGTAGACAATAATCTTGAAAAAGGACTTGAAGCCGTAATAACAAATTATAAAAAAATTCATCCGGAGGTTGAAATTGAGCTTATTTCAAAACCGGTCAGCGGGTATCAGGAATGGATGAAAGAACAGTTTGCGGCAAATAATGCACCGACAATAGAAAGTAACCATACCTCCAGCATAGTGGATCAGTACAATCAAGGTCTTGTATATGACTTTAAAGAGGAGCTTGATAAGGTCAACGAATATGACGGGGTTATCTGGCGAGAGGAATTTTCGGAAAAAAAGCTGCAGCAGGCACATAACAGAATTTCATTGCCGTGGTTTGATTTGGGTGTTGCGTATTACTACAATAAAAATATATACAGCGAATTGGGATTAAGCGTACCAGAAACATGGAACGAATTTATGGCAAACTGCGAAGCGATTAAAAACAGCGGAAAAAATCCGATAGCGCTTATGGCGCAAAAAAGAGACGCAGTTACGTGGCTGAGGTGGTACATAGAAACCGGATTGGTAAATGAGCTTGTTTTTCGGGGCAAGAAAATAGATGCGGACGGTAATAAAAATATTACAACCGAGGAAATGAAAGAGGCGGTAAGAAACGGAACATTTGATGTTACAAAGGGCGAATACAGAAAAGCGTTGGAAATGCTTTTAAATGAGTATGTAAGATACAGCGGATATGCCGAAAAGGCAATTGAATTGGACGAAACGGAAGCAAAACAGGAATTCCTGATCGGTAATGCGGCTCACATTATGTCGGGAAGCTGGGATATGAAAAGCTTCACCGATAACAAAGCCGAGGGAGTCGAAATCGGAGCCTTCAGCCTGCCGGTATTTACCGAAGAAAATACCGAGTGGGTCGGAGATATTCCCTTTATCGGAGGTGTACAATCCATTGCGATAACAAACTCCGCCGATGAAGAACAAAAAGCGGCCGCAATGAATTTTTTGAAATTTTTGTTTTCGGAAGAACAATATAAATTGTTTTATGAAACAACTCTGCAAATGCCGACAATGAAAGGTTTTGACATTGAGGAAAAATACGAGCCGTTCCAGGCAAGTGGCTGGGGAGCACATACATATTATATGTTAGACGAAGCCGAGAACGAAACTATCGTGGATATTATGTCGGGGGTTGACATTGATATTGACGAGATGATTAAAAAAATACAGGAAGAGAATTATGAAGCAGCAATAAGGAATAAAAAATAGACGTATAAAAAGAAACGGAGGATTCACATGAAAAAATTAAGAGTATTGTTGGTGATTGCGGGGCTTGCGTGCCTGTTGACAGCTGCTGCGGCGAGTGTAAGCGCGGAAGCGGGGTATGTGTGGCTTGAAGCCGAGGACGGCGTTGCGTCGGGAGAGTATGTTCTTTCCGACCAAACCGCAAACGGCGGAGGTAAAGGAATGCTGTTGTATACCGATAATGACGGAGATTCAAGAATCGAATTTACCTTTGATGTTGCGGAGGAAGCGAACTATGATTTTAAGATTTTGTCTACCGCGGGAAATGTAATGCACCTGTCAAAATTCAGATATTTAATCGATGACGGAGATTACAGTTATTGCACGGGTCAAGGGAGTGACACGGTTTACAATCAGCCTACACCTGTCGGAGGTATAGCGGTAAGTTGGATTCCGATGACTACCGAGAAGCTGGCTCCGGGACAGCATACGCTTACAATACGAACAAATGAAATGCGTGGCTTCGAGGATATAATGATTCACTATTTTGACGCGGTTGCGATTGTTCCGACAGATTGGAACTGGGTACCGAACGGACTTAACAGACCGGTGCTTACAAAAAAAGCCGAGTATAATTCAGCGTGGTATAATTTTGCAACGTCAACCGACACAAAGCAAACAGGCGTGGGAACGGACGGCAATGCGGTTGTTGTTTTGTCAAAGCAGCCGGAGGGAACAAAATATTCGTTCCCGGTGAAGTTTAAAGTCCCGAAAGCCGGAAGCTACGATATTTATTTCTGCGGAGCACCGGCGGGAGTGAACTACGCTTCCGATTACTGCGGATATTTGATTGACGGCGAAGAAAAAGGGAAAGTATCCGAAGCGGCATATTACAAGAATGTCGGAGGTGCGGACAGTACCGGCGGAGGCTGCGGAATGGCATGGCAAAGAATAGAGCGCATGGAGCTGGATACCGAGGAACATGAAATAACCTTTGAGATAGATTCTCCGCGAGATATGGAAGATGCGCAGTATGTAATCGGTTTGAGGTATTTGGTGGTTGTACCGTCCGATGCCGAGCTTGATTTTGCCGATAAAACGGGCGCGGAAATAATGGGCGAATTTGTAAAATATGCAATTACGATAAATGAAGATTTTGAAAATATAACCGATGATCTGCTTTTGCATAAAAAAGGCCTGAGCGGCAGCACAATAAAATGGACATCGTCAAATCCGGAGATTATTTCCGAGGACGGAACGGTTACAAGACCGAGTTATTACGGAGAAGATGCAAAGGTTACACTTACGGCGGAGGTTGAGGTTACGGACAGAACTTCAAAATTTGTCGTTACAAAGGATTTTTCGATGACGGTTAAGAAAAAAGATGCGTATACCGTAAAGGATTTCGCACTTACATATCCGGACGGAAAATATTTCGGTCAAAATCCGAACGGCGGAACATTGGGTGCGAGAGTTAAGGTATCAAACAATCAAAACGAGGCAAAAAGCGCAATTCTTATGATTGTTATGTATGATGAAAACGGCGCTATGTCAGAGGTTAAATCCAAAATGTTCGATTTAACCGACAGTCTTTCGGAATTATCTGTCGATATGCCGATTACAGAGGAAAAAGCAGGCTATAGCGTTGACGCATTCCTTTGGACAGACTTGAACACAAGAAAGCTTATACAAAATTCAATTATTACTTATATAAATTAATTTAGGAGGAAATATTTATGAAAACAAAAAGAATCGTATCACTGGCTTTGGCGGCACTGCTTGCCGCAAGCGGACTTTCCGGCTGCGGAAGCAAAAACACCGCTGTTACAAAGGACGGAAAAATAAGACTAACGGTGGGCAACTGGCCGGATAAGGAAGCAAATCCGCAGGCATATGAAAGCCAGATGGAAACAAAGGCAAAATTTGAAGAAAAATATCCCGACATTGAGGTAACTCCCGATACGTGGGCATATGATCTGCAGACATTTGCGGCAAAAGCTGAGGGCGGAACTCTTCCTATAATATACAATACCCATTTTACCGAAGCAAAGAAAATTATCGATTTGGGATATTCGGCGGATATTACCGACGCAATGAGGGAATACGGATATTATGATGTTATTTCGGATGACATCATGAAAGAAATTTCAAGAGACGGCAAGGTGTATTTAATTCCGTCGAATGTATATACACTCGGACTTGTAATGAATTTGAACTTGTTCAAAGAAGCAGGACTTATGAATGCCGATGGCTCACCTATCTTCCCGAAAACCTTTGATGAAGTAAGAAGCATGGCAAAAACCATTCACGATAAAACCGGTAAAGCGGGATTTATCTTCCCGACAACGCAAAACGGCGGCGGCTGGAACTTTACATCGCTTGCATGGAGCTTTGGCGGAACATTTATGAAACAAAACGGAGATAAGTGGGAAGCTGACTTTAATCAGGGCACAGCCGACGCGCTTCAATGGCTTAAGGATATGATGTGGGAGGATGGCTCGCTGCCGTCCACAACATTGGTAAGCAATGACGATACATCAAAGCTTGTGGGCACAGACCAGGCGGCAATGACCTTTGCACATCCGGGTCAGGTTGATTTGCTTGTGGGACAATACGGCATGAAACAGAATGACATAGGATATGCTGCAATGCCGGCAGGACCGGGCGGACATAAAACCCTTATGGGCGGCGGATATTATGTAATAGCTCCGCAGGCAACACCCGAACAGATAGATGCAGCATTTAAATGGCTTGAATTTACCGGAAACACTCCGGCAACAACCCTGACCGAAGAGGCAAGAGAAAGCCTTAGACAAACCTATCAGACAAAGCATGACGAAAACCGCTCGGTAATCGGAATTAAAGACCTTTCAATTTGGACGGATAAAGAGGTTACTCAGAACTATAAAAATCAGTTAATCGAAGAATTCAGAAATATAGATGAAAAGAATATTTCGTCGTATAACAATAAAGAGGGTGTTGAATATCAGACAGAGGAAAAAATGTGCGCGCAGGACCTTTACGGACTTTTGGATTCCTGTATTCAGGAGGTACTCACCAATAAAGACGCAGATTGCGGCGAGGTTTTGAAAAAAGCGGCGTCTGACTTCCAAAGCAACTTTTTGAACAATATATGATGGAGGAATAACGGTGAAAACCAAAAAGAAAAAAATAAATAATAATCCGTTTCTGCCAAACAGTAAGGATTTAAGCGCGTGGATTTTGATACTCCCCGCTGTCCTCTGTATATATCTTTTCATAATAAGACCGCAGATAACGGGTATTTACTGGAGCTTCTTCAATATGAGAGGCTATAAGGTTGAGGACTTTGTGGGACTTGCAAATTATAAGCAGGTTTTGACAGATACAATGTTCACGAAAACCTTGATTAATACATTTCAATATGTTGTCTGGTCACTTATATTGGGATTTTTACTTCCTATTTTTGTGGCAGTCGTATTAAATGAGCTTGTACATATGCGGAACACCTTCCGTTTCTGCACCTACTTCCCGGCAGTTCTGCCGGGAATGGCGGTGTCACTTTTGTGGTATCTTATGTATTATCCCGATCAGGGCGGCTTATTAAACATGATTGGCTCATGGCTCGGACTCAAGCCTTATTCGTGGCTTCAGGATTCGAAAAACACAATTATGCTTATAGTTCTCAGCATGACATGGAACGGCTGCGGCTCGACGGCAATATATTATTTTGCAAGCTTGCAGGGTGTTTCAAGAGAGCTTTACGAAGCGGCAATTATAGACGGAGCGGGATTTGTAAAAAGATTTTTTACCGTAACCGTTCCGCATATATCGGGAATAGCGCTTTTGTTTCTGGTACGTCAGATAATCGGCGTGTTCTCGATTATGGAGCAGCCTATGCAGATGACAGACGGCGGCCCGAACGGAGCTTCTAACACACTCGGACTTATGGCATACAAATACGGCTTTGTAAGCATAAAGCCACAGCTTGCAATGGCAATAGGCGTGATTATGTTCCTTATTCTAATGGTATTTACGCTGTTCTATTTCTATTTGGACAAGAAAATCGAACGAGACTAAAAGGAGGAAAACAGCATGAAAAATATGGATAAGGGAATCCTTACAAACTCGGACATGAAAAATCCGAAACATAAGCTTCTGTATGCGGTAATGATGATATTTATGATAATTTATTGTCTTGTATCGGTACTTCCGGTTATATGGATAATGCTTTCGGGATTTAAGGATGTAAAGGAAATGTATGCCATTCCGGCGACTTTTCTGCCTAAAAAAATAGAGCTTTCCAAGATGAGCAGAGTATGGAACGAGCTGAAATTTTACAAATACTACGGAAATACATTTATTATGGCAATCGGAGCGGTTGTCAGCAATATAGTTGTTTCGGGCTTGGCGGGTTATGTTTTGTCAAGACTTAAGCCTAAGGGAACAAAGATTATACTTGCCGTAATCTTTTGGATAATGCTTATCCCGGGAACAATGAGTACAGTGCCTTTGTATATGGAATTTAAAAGTATGCCGCTTGTGGGAATAAGTCTTTTGGAGACCTACTGGCCGATATGGCTTATGTCTGCGGCTAATGCGTTTAATATAATTCTGTTTAAAAATTTCTTTGACGGAATATCAAACGCGCTTATAGAGGCGGCATGGATAGACGGTGCAACAAACATGAAAATATTTTTCAAAATAATAATACCATTGTCAACTCCGGTATTCATAGTTGTAGCGATGTTCACCTTTAACGGACAAATCGGAAACTTTTTCTGGCCGTATCTTTTGATATCGTCAAAGGAGAAAACCGTTCTCGGAGTTCAGCTCTACAAAATGAAATCATCTACATATACCATGGATTATCAAATGCTTGCCCTTTTGTTCTCCGTAATCCCGCAAGTGATAATTTTTGCGATTTTCCAAAAGCAGATTATGGGAGGAGTAAACATAGGCGGAGTCAAAGGCTAA
>CAKSJU010000083.1 GCA_934463455.1 uncultured Clostridia bacterium
CAAGCAAAGCCGCTTCCTGCCTGCAAAACGTATAATGCAATATTTACAATAAGATATTGTCGGCAATCAAGAACGCAAAAAAGATGTTTTTTCAAAACCAAAGAATTTAAAAAAAGGAACAAAATTCCGCAAAATGAATATGTGATAAAGCTTTCGAGCTTATCCGAATAAAGTATTCCCAATTTTACAAGAGCATAAACGGGCAGAGACGACAGTAAATTTATCAGTATATTTTCAAACATTCTTCTTATAAACAACATAATTTACTTTAGTCCTCCCGTCGTTGGTTATTTTCAGAAATTTACATTCCGCAATCGACTTTTAAATGTATTTTCGTCAATTATCAGTATACCATAGTATTTGTATATTGTCAAGCAAAACGAATATAATAGTATATGAAAAATTGACCCGAGAGGTGATTATTATGTTAAACGAAACCATCAGAAATTTGAGAACTGCAAGGGGAATAAGTCAAGTTGATTTGGCGTCTGAGCTCGGAATTACAAAGCAATGCGTATCAAACTGGGAAAATGATAATATACTTCCGTCTATTGAAATGCTCGTAAAAATATCTAAATATTTTAAAGTATCAACCGATTATCTGCTCGGGCTTGACAATAAAAAAACAATTGACGTATCGGAACTTACGGACATTCAAACGGAGCATATCAAACTCATTGTAAATGATATAATTAAATCTTCAAAATAAAAAAACTTTTGATAAAAGCTCCGCCTGCGGGCGTAGGAATAAGGCAGCATTTTTGATTTTCTGTCATTGCGTTTTACGCAATTTCCTACAAATTAAAAAACTTCGGAACGCTCAAACCCGATCTGCCGAGCGGTCTGAGCGTTTCAAAGTTTTTTAACATGATAAAAATATTAAAATTTTTTACAATCCCTTTTTATTCTGTTACATAAACCTTAGTATAAAGCGGAATTGTATCTGCCATCCAGTTTATATCATCGGGGCGCAGCCGGACACATCCGTGAGAAATTCTTTTTCCGAGACGTCCGTCGGCATTGCTTCCGTCATATCTCAAAAGGGTACTGTGAAGTGCATAACCGCTGTAAAATCGCATTATCGGCCCGACATAATATGTAGGATAAGTCCAGCGTTTTTCCTTAGAGAAATAATCAAATTCTCCGGTCACCGTCGGAGTGGACGGTGCTCCCACCGAGCATGGGAATACCCTTTGTTCTGCCCAGGTTCCGCTTTTATTTTCAAAAACCGTCACGGTGAAATCCTTGCGTGACACCCAAATAAGATAATTTGTACGGCTTTTTATATTTCTGACTTTGTGTTCGGACGGTTTTAATCCGCTGAAATGATAATTTGCCGTAACATTCAGCAGTCCATCCCGATTGTTTACCGAAATTTTCCCGCCGAGACCCTCAATTAAAAATCTCATCGGAACATACAGACTTCCGTTTATTATTGTGGGGACCGCATCGGTATATGTAACCTTACCGTCAGCGTACATATCATTGCCTCCGTTATAAAAAACAACGGTATGTCCGTCGGCTCTTACTTCGGTTTTATCTCCGCTTTCGGTTTTGCAGTGCATCATAGACATTGCGGTCAAATATTCATCAAGCGGAATCATGGTTATCCCGTCAATCAGCTTTGCAGGATTTTTAAAATACAATTCCCACTCGTTTGCGAATGCTTTTACCGGCACAGCTTTTAAAGGCGAAACCTTTATATTTATATCCGCTGCGGTATCAATCTCTATCATTTCTTCGTTTTTATATTGTTTCCCGCCGTATTCGATATTTTCCGCTCCGCTGTACAGTGCAAGATAAAGCTTTTCGCCTTTTTTGTATTCCGGCACGGAAAATGCCATTGTTTTTTTGCAATTTTCTTCAGCAACCCAAACATGGTTTGCTCCCCAAAACTGTTTTTCCGGTGAATAAATACCGAGAACAAGGTTTTTCGGATATATATTGCCGTTCTCACCTATCTCTATATTAACTGCCACTTCGTTCAGTACTGTCTGTTCCCCGGAGCTTACCGCCGTATCAGCCTCGTTCGTTTGAACTGTCTCGGCTTGCGGAGTAGCCTGTTCCGGAGGTATTTCCTCCGCAAACACGCTGCCTCCGAAAATCAATGCAAAAGAGAAAATAACCGATATTACTTTTTTCATTTTACCTACCCCTTTATATTATTTTACTGTCAGGACAATTTCATCATTGTCCCTGTCAGCTTCAATTGTACAGCCGTTTGTTATTTCGCCTTTCAACGCAAGCATGGAAAGCTTATCCTCCAAAAGCATTCTTATAGAACGCTTAAGCGGTCTCGCTCCGTATCTCACATTATATCCCTTTTCAAGTATCAAATCCTTAGCAGCTTCGGAAACCGTCAAGACAGCGTTTTTCTGTGACAGTCTGTCGGTAATGTCGCGAAGCAGCAGATTAATAATACTCCTGAGCTCGGGCTTCGTAAGCGGCTTGAACACAACTATCTCATCAATCCTGTTCAAAAATTCGGGTCGGAAATGCGCTTTAAGACTTTTATCC
The DNA here is from genome assembly GCA_934463455.1 of uncultured Clostridia bacterium. Taxonomy (GTDB): domain Bacteria; phylum Bacillota; class Clostridia; order UBA1381; family UBA1381; genus CAKSQL01. Next base: position 2,518 of record CAKSJU010000083.1, read on the forward strand.
ACATTATCTGCCGGAACAACCTCTTTATTTGTTCCGAAGCCCAGACCGTTTGATGTAAATTCCGAGCCTGCATTTGTTGTCATAATTATTATTGTGTTCTCAAAATTTACAATTTTTCCGTGGCTGTCGGCAACACGTCCTTCATCCAATATCTGCAAAAACAGATTAAACACTTCCGGATCGGCTTTCTCGATTTCGTCCAGCAGAATAACCGAATACGGTTTTCTTCTGACTTGTTCGGTAAGTTGTCCGGCATCGTCATATCCGACATATCCCGGAGGAGAGCCGATTAATTTCGATACCGAATGTTTTTCCATAAATTCCGACATATCAAAGCGTATAAGCGCGTCTTCACGGTCAAACATTACCTCTGCAATCGTTTTTACCAGCTCGGTTTTTCCGACTCCGGTCGGACCTGCAAAAATAAAGGAAACGGGACGCTTCTTTGCGGATATATCTGCTCTGCCGCGTCTTATCGCACATGCCACGGCACTGACAGCCTCTTCCTGTCCGACAACACGTTCATGTATGCGTTCCTCCAGCTTAAGCAGCTTTTCGGTCTCGCTTTCGGTAAGGCGGTGCACCGGAATTTTTGTCCAGCTCTCAATAACCGCCGCAATATCGTCAAAAGTTATTTCTGCCTTGTCCGCTTCAAGCTTTGCTTCCTCTATCGCTTCTTCTATTTTCAGTTCTTCGCTGCGCAGTTCGGCGGTTTTTGCGTAGTCCTCCGCTTTTGCGGCGTCTTCGCTTTCCCGCGCTATCTGCGAAAGTCTTTCGTTATAAATTTTCAAATCGTACAATGCACGGTTTTTAAGATTTACTCTCGATCCTGCTTCATCTATAACGTCAATTGCCTTGTCCGGCAAAAATCTGTCGGTAATATATCTTTCGGATAAAACCACCGCATATTTAATTATTTCGTCGGATATTTTTACATTATGATATTCTTCGTAATAATCTTTTATACCTTTTAAAATTTCAATACTTTCTGCCGTTGACGGCTCATCCACCAAAACAGGCTGAAATCTTCTCTCGAGCGCGGAATCCTTTTCGATATGCTTACGATATTCCGAAAGCGTTGTTGCCCCGATAATTTGAATTTCACCTCTGGCAAGCGCAGGCTTTAAAATATTTGCCGCACTCATTGCCCCCTCGGCATCTCCCGCAGCCACAATATTATGAATTTCATCAATCACAAGAATAACGTTTTCGGCTTCTGCCGCTTCATTAAGCAAATTTTTAAGCCTTGCTTCAAACTGACCGCGAAACTGCGTTCCCGCAACCAACGCAGTAAAATCCAGCAAATACAGCTGATAACCGAAAAGCTTCGGCGGAACCTTTTTTTCAAAAATTCTGCTTGCCAGTCCTTCCGCAATCGCTGTTTTTCCGACTCCCGGCTCACCAAGTATAACAGGATTGTTTTTGCTTCGTCTGTTTAAAATCTGAACAACCCGGTCTATTTCCTCATTTCGGTTTATAACCCGGTCTACCTTACCCATTGCCGCTTTTGCGGTCAGATTTGTTCCGTAAGTATCGAGCATGCTTTTTTTGCCCGGCTTTCTTCCCTGTTGTTTTCTTGTGCCTTTTTCCGCTTCCTCGCTTTTTCCCTTGCCCGGTCCCTGAGAAAACATATTTTTAAAAAAATCTATCGGAGCGGTGGCAGCACCGCCCTCTTCTCCCTGTGAAGCTTCCGCTGAAATCATATCCTGCACAGCCGAATCGTCAAGATTTTCCATGTTGGACATAAATTCCGACATTTCATCATTCAGCATATCTATGTCATCATCGCTTATGCCAAGATTTTCTATCATTTTATTAAGCGGAGCTATTCCCATTTCTTTTGCACAGGTCAGACAAAGTCCCTCCTGCACGGTTTTATCTCCTTCCATCTTTGCTATAAAAATAACGGCGGGATTTTTTTTACACCGTGAACATAAATTCATATTTATCCTCTTTTCATAATTTCATTTAAACTAATAATTTCATTTATTATAACATATTTTCTTATTATATGAAAGAGTTTTTTTCTAAATTTACAATCTGTTAAAATTATAGCAATATTACACAAAAAATCTCTCTTATTTGCCCAATTTTTGTAAATGCGGTAAAATTAACAATTTCTTAACACTTTTTCCTTGAAAAATACACTTTTTTAGGCTATAATAAAAAAAGTTTTAACAACTTTGTAATATTTCTGATAATTTACGCATATATATAATATTAATGCACAAATACGAAAGGACGACTGTTATGACACAGAAACATATTGCGCTTTTTTGCAGCATAGTTATAGGAATAAGCGCAGGCAGCGGAATGCTTAACCACTACTGTACCGGCGGCTACAAAATAGTTGTCGAAGGTAAAACCATAGGATACGTTGAGGACAGCAAAGATTATGAAAATGCACTTTCCAACGTAAACGAAACTTTAAGAGAGGATTTCGGAGAAGAATACACACTTTCTCCCGAAGCTCAAATGAAAGGCATTATTCTTGATAAAAATATGCTTTCAACAAAAGAAGAACTTCATGATAATATAGCAAAGCTTTCGGACTATATGACAGACGGATATGTTATTTGTTCCGGCGGTGAAGATTTATGCGCATTTAAAACAAAGGAAGAAGCGCTTGATACTCTTGTTATTATGAGGTCTCAATATACCGTTGACGGAGGCGCTTCCACAATTAAAGAAGATACCGAAATAATATCCAAGCAGGTCAGTGCCGCAGCAATCACCAATCCCGAGGAAGCGGCAAAAACGCTTTTGGAAAGTGAAAAGCTCCACGTTAAAACAACTGTCGGAACAGTATATCACGTCACAAAAGAATTTGAAACCGTAGAAGAGCCGGACGACACCTTGGTAAAAGGAAGCAGAAAAACAGTTACCGAAGGCGAAGTCGGCGAATATGAAGTATCTGCGCTGATTGAGTATACCAACGGAGTCGAAACAGGGCAAAGCATTCTTTCCGAAACAGTCGTTTCCGAGCCTGTTGCGGAGGTTGTTAAGGTCGGAACAAAAGAAATTCCGAACATGGGAACGGGAAGCTTTATAAAACCCGCGCAAGGAAAATTGACCTCCGGTTACGGCGGCAGATGGGGACGCATGCACAATGGGATTGACATAGGTGCGCCGGTAGGTACTCAAATAAAAGCCTCTGACACCGGTGTTGTTATTTTTGCCGGTTACAAGGGCAGCTACGGCAATCTCATTAAAATTGATCACAAAAACGGATATGTTACTTATTATGCGCATTGCAGCTCTCTTGCGGTAACAGAAGGAGAATCGGTAGTCCAGGGACAGCTGATAGGATATGTCGGCAGCACCGGCAACAGTACCGGTCCCCACTGTCATTTCGAAATACAGCAAAACGGGACACCGCTTAATCCCATGAATTTTATATAAACAAAAAATAAGGCCGAAAGGCTTTATTTTTTTACCTATATATTAAGAAAAGATTGACAATTCCCCCGTTTTGATATAAAATTATATATAACAACATTTTAGTTTAAGAAAGGGTACAAAATATGGATAACAAAGTCAAAGAAATAAAGGTTGTCTCAAATACTCACTGGGACAGGGAATTCAGATTCAGTTTTGAAAAAACTCGCCATAATCTATTGGTCATGCTTGATACAACACTTGATATACTGCAAAGCGACCCCGATTACCATTCATTCACAATGGACGGTCATTCGATAATGATAGACGACTATCTCGAAATGCGTCCCGAGCGGCGCGAACAAGTGGAAAAATTTATTAAGGAAGGCAGGCTTATCATAGGGCCTTACTACACGCTTCCCGAAGAGTTTACTATTTCTCACGAAGCTTTGATAAGAAATCTTATGTTCGGTCGTGAAACGGTCGAAAAATACGGCGGCAAGATACCTACCGTCGGCTATACTCCTTCTTCCTGGGGACAGACAGGTCAGTATCCTCAGATTTTGAAGGATTTCGGAATCAATTATATGATGTTTTACCGCGGTATATCGCATGACGAAGCTCCCGCCGAATACATATGGAAAGCTCCCGACGGCACAGAAGTTTTGGCAAGCCGTTTTGCTCTTTACTGCCGTTACAACTGGTACTATCAAGTACACAGAGCCGTTTCGCGCGGACGAGTTTGGTCAAAGGATTACAAATGGGGCGAATTTGACGAAGCTCCTTTCAGACGTGCGGACGGATTTATCGGTCCGTCAATAAACTATGACCTGAAATCTCCCGTTGCAAATTACGAAAAAGAAAATTTAAAGAAAGCAATCCTCGACATGCTTGAAGAGGAAAAGGGTCACTTTACCACACCGGTATTTCTCGGCATGAACGGGCATGATATTTCGGTTGCATTCCCACGTGAAAGCGAAGTGGTAAAAGACGCTAAAGAGCTTTTTAAGGGTGAAATTGATATTGAGCATACAAATCTCGAGGGCTTCTGGGCGGCATGCGAAAAATATCTTGACAAGAGCAAAATGACCGTACTTGAAGGCGAAAGACGTTCTTATCTTAAAAAGGGTAAATGGACATATCTGTTCCCGGGAACAATAAGCGCAAGAACATATTTAAAGCAGGCGGATTTTAACGCATATACCGCACTGTCTTATGTTGCCGAGCCGCTTAATGCAATTGCGGGCAATGATTCCAAGCTATATTTGCACAGAGGCTGGCAGTATCTCATTTCCAACCACAGCCACGATGCAAACGGCGGATGCGCTCCCGACTGCGTATGCAAAGATATGGAATACCGTTTCAGAAAAGCTCAGGACATTGCCGAAATTGTTGCGGACGACGCTATGGTGGAAATTGCAAAAAATCTTTCACCGGAGGGACAAAGCAAGGAAATCGTTCAGCTTATTGTATATAACACTCTTCCCTACAAGCGTGATGTAATCGTTCCTCTCGATATTGAAGTTCCCGCAGAACTCGGAAACGGAGTTGAAATAGACGGAGTTAAGCTTCAATCTATCCAAAGCGAAAAATCAAGCATATTTATGGATAACATATGGGATGTGCCGACAATTCTCGAAAGCCGTCATCACAGGCTTTATGCCGAAATCAAAGATGTTCCCGCAATGGGGTACAAGGTCTTTGAAATAAGGGCAAACCCTCACAAGCTTCAAAAACGCCCCGGCATCGCTCTCGGAAATGTACTGGAAAATTCAAAAATCAAAGCAACGGTAAATCCGAACGGTACTCTGGATGTTCTTTACAAAAAAACAGGCAAGGAATATAAAAACCTCAATTTCTACACTTCACAAGGTGAAGTGGGCAATGCGTGGAAGCATGAAAATCCGGAATTTGACAGAAAATATTCCACAATCGGAACAAATGCACGTATTTATGTAACAGAAAGCGGGGAGCTTTCGGGAACAATTGTTACCGAGTGCGAATTTGAAATACCGGAAAGCTGTGCGGTAAATCCGAGCGACATCTACACAAAGATACCCATTAAAACAACTTATACGCTTGACAAAGATGCAGACTACATAAAAGTTAAGGTTGAACTTGTAAATAATGCAAAGGACCATTGGCTGCGCGTAAACTTCCCGACCGGCATAAAAACCGATGTATCGGTTACCGACAGCCACTTCGATGTACTTACTCATAAAATCGAAATTCCCGATTCTACAGGCTGGGTAGAGCAGGCATTCGGCACACAGCCGCTGCGTACCTTCGCTGAAGTTACCGACGGAAAAGACGGTTTTGCGGTAATGCCGAAAGGCTTGTTCGAATATGAAGTTTTCGATGATTCCGCAATGGCACTTACTCTCATAAGGGCATGCAGAATAAAACTTGCCGTATCGGAAGAAAAGGTTACGGAGCTGGAAGACGAGGGAGTACAATGCCCCGGAAGACGTGTATTTGAATACGCAATGCACTTTAATACCGGCGATTGCTGTGAGCTGCCGAACAAAGCTGCCGAAATATTCGCACCTGTAAAATGTGCGGTATGCGGCCGCGGCAAGGGCGAGCTTCCTTTGGAAAACAGTCTGTTCGAAATCGACAACACTCATATCCATGTTACGGCGGTAAAACGCGCTGACGACGGAAACGGCGTTATCGTCAGATACTACAACCCGAGCGACAAAGCTCAAAAGGTAACCGTAAAATCCGACGCTAAGCTTTACTTATGCAAAATGGATGAAACCGTTATTGAAGAAATAGGCAGTACATACGAGGTTCCCAAAAAGAAAATTGTTACAATAAGAATGATTAAAGCATAAAAATTATCGAAACGGAGATTAATATGAATATTATACAAAAAAGCGATTACTTTGAAACAGGCAGGGACGGAGTCAAGAAAATACTTACTCCCGCCGACAAAAAAATTGACATAGTGGAATTTGAAGACAAAACACTCTGCTATGTAAAAAGCGGTATGGGTTATCCCGCAATTTATCCGATGCACGAAACTCATTTTGAGCCGAAAGCCGAAGCAATTCTTATGGATTTGGACGGCACAAGCGTACACAGCGAGGAATTTTGGATGTGGGTTATTGAAAAAACAACCGCAAGACTTATGAAAAATTCTTCTTTCAAGCGTGAAAAAGAAGATGAGCCGTTCATCTCCGGTCACAGTGTATCGGAGCATTTGCAATATATGATTGACAAATACTGCCCGAGTGAGAGTCTTGAAGAAGCCCGCGGTTATTACTTTGAAATCGTTAATCACGAAATGGATGAAATAATGAATGGCAGAGGAAAGCAGGACGCTTTTACCCCCGCTCCCGGTCTTAAGGAGTTTTTGACAACCGTAAAAAAAGAAGGAATAAAAATAGGTCTTGTTACAAGCGGTCTGTACGAAAAAGCAATGCCGGAAATTATCTCTGCATTCAAACAGCTTGGCATGGGCGACCCTGTCGAGTTCTACGACGCTATAATAACAGCGGGACAAGCACTCAGAAAAGGTCAAACCGGAACTCTCGGGGAGCTTGCTCCGAAGCCGCATCCCTGGCTTTATGCCGAAACCGCAAGAGTCGGACTCGGTATTCCGTTCGAAAAAAGACACAAGGTCATCGGTATAGAGGACAGCTCTGCCGGAGTTGTATCGATTAAGCTTGCAGGTTTTTCATGCGTGGGTATTTCCGGAGGAAATATCCACCAGGCGGGCATTGATGAGCTTTGCGACTATAAAATAGATTCACTTTCTCAGATGCTTGATATTATTTTATAGCCATAATTCAGAAGAGGCTGTTTAAAAAGTCAATCTACTTTTTAAACAGCCTCTTTTTTGAGGGGATAGGGAAAAAACTTTGGAACGCTCAAACCAAACCCGACGGCGTACGCGGGTACTCCGAGCGGTTTGGTGAGGGCGTAGCAAAAAGGCATTTTAATATAATAAAAATCGAAAAGTTTGAGATTTTTTTCAAAAAATTATAAAATTAGATTATTTTATAATATATTATCCAAGTAACACATGCCTTTTTGCGGTCCAGAGTTTTTTTACATCCCCTATTTTTATGTTAATAAAAAGTCCATCTTTTAGGGGGAGTCGGAACTGCGGCTTTTGCCGCAGTTCCTTATGAAAAAAGGATGGTCAAAATGCAGCGGTATAAAAC
>CAKSJU010000084.1 GCA_934463455.1 uncultured Clostridia bacterium
ATTGTAAAATTCACATTTTACAATTAACTAATTATAGTTATATAATATAATATTTCAAAGGGACAAAGTTTATTCCGAATAATTTAATCTGAGCAACGCTCCTGCTTTGCTCGCAAGAGATATTACAGCCTGTGCAAGGGAACATTTGCACAAAGGTTATTTTTTGTCCGTATCGGATGTTTCGGCATCATCGGGAATACTTTCCACTTTTTTACTGTCCGATTTTTTCTCAACTGTTTTTACGGATTGACGTTCCATTTTTAAAACTGTTTTTTCGTTCGGGTTACCGATGTTTCCGGTTTCAATGAATATAAAATCATCTTTAATTTTAACGACTTTTCCGCATATACCGCCGATTGTGACAATTTTATCGCCTACGGTGAGCGCATTAATCATTGCCTGAGCTTCTTTTTCCTTTTTTCTCTGCGGACGAATAATAATGAAGTACATGATAACAAAAAGTGCCACCATCATTACCAAAGGTCCGAGATTTGCCATAGTCTGAGCTGCTTTGTCGGCAGCCTGCGCATCTGTTTCGAGTGTCTGAACAGTGTCTGCAAATACTTTTGTGATTCCTAACATAAAATTTTACTCTCCTTGTTGTTATATTGCTCGGTGTATTCACCTATAAATTCTATTATACAATATTGTGGCATAAATTTCAAGTATTTTATAAAAAAAATATAGATTATATAAAAAAACATAAAAATGAAAAAAAAGAAAATAATAAAGCAAGAAGAAAGAAATGTGAATTTTTTTTGTGTTGCTTTTCGGCAAACTGAATTGCCGGAGCAAAAACTCTTATCATTCATTACCCCGCGGATAAGAGAAATTTTATTACTGTTTGAGCCGATGCGGGGCGGCGGAACGGAGATTTTTATGTTGGGAATAATTTTTGCAATTATTGCAGGGAGCGCAATGAGCATACAGGGGGTCATGAATACGCGCCTTAGCGAAAAAATAGGTTTATATGAATCAAATATGTTTGTTCAGGGAACGGCATTTTTATTGTCATTATTGGCAGTTTGGATACTGGGAAAAGGAAATCTGAAAGAAATTGCAAGCGTAAACAAATGGTATCTTTTGGGAGGACTTTTGGGAATAGTTATAACAATCACTGTTATGCTGGCGATAGGGAAGCTTTCACCGACAGTTGCAATAAGTATAATTTTGATTTCACAGCTTTTGACAGCTGCTTTAATAGATGCTTTCGGCATTATGGAAAGTCCGAAATGTGCTTTTTTATGGAACAAATATATCGGCTTGGCGTTGATGATAGGTGGAATGGTGTTATTTAAATGGCAAGTAAAACAATAATGAGGGGAGTACCCCTCATTATTGTTTTTGATTTAATATAACGCCTTTCTAAAATTCTATTTTTGATTTATGACTTTTTCCTATACTTAAAATATAACAAATTGCTGTGCCCGAAAGAGCGACTGCTGTCCATAAAACCAATGTTGCATTCCAGCCGGCTTTTTCGGAAAACAAAGCTATGCCGTACATTGATGTTGCACTGCCGATATATGTACAAAAGTTTAAAAGTCCGGACATAAAGGAAATTTTTCCGTATTGTCCGAATTTCGGAGGCATCATGCAGGTCATAATCCAGTTTACTCCGTGCATACAGCCTGTTAAAAGTGCTGCCAAAAAAACCGAAAGAGCAGGCGACTTACCGTTTGTCAGAAAAAGCAATGCACTTGCAGCCGCACCGATTGCAAATATTGTTCCGGCAAGAAATGTTTCGCATTTAATAAGATGAGAATATATTGTTTCGGTGATTTTTGTTATAAGGATACTGAAAACAGGTAATATTACTCCTGTAAGAATTGCAATTTTATTATCTAATTTAAATGTTTCGCTTATATAAGACGGCATCCATGTGCTTACGCCGTCTCTTAATATTCCTTGAAGAATAATAATTAACATAAGACAAGCAATAACAATATAAATCTTTGCGGAAATTTTGCTTTTTTGCATGTATTTATTATCGTTACTTTTTGTTGTTTGTTTTATATTGGGACATTTTTTTATCCAAAAAATTGCCATAAGAGCCGCGCATGCCGCTGATACAAGAAAAATCGAATGCCATCCGCCGACAAGAATACAAACCGGGGCAAGCGCATAAACAAGGATTGCTCCGACAGACCCGCCCCAAGAAACATACATACATGCCTTTGTGTAATCTTCAGAGGTAAACAAAGATGTCATTATTTTAACAAGAGGAGGCCACATAAAAGCCTGCGCAATTCCGTTTACGCCCCATGCGGCGGACATGGCATAGGCAGAGCCGCAAAAGGGCAGCAGCAGATTCATTGATATTGTAAGAAGCAATCCGAAAAATATAAGCTTTTTGGGATTTATTTTGTCCCCCAAAAATCCGCTAAGCAATTGTCCTATTCCGTAAGTTATTGCGCTTGTTGTCAAAGCAAGAGAAGCGTCCGATTTTAACATTCCTTCGGCTTTTACAATCTCCGAAATTACCGCTCCGTAGTTTATTCTTGTGACATAGCTGATTGTATAAAGCAGCATGAAAAATAAGCTCATTTTAAGTATTTCTTTTTTATCTGTCAACTTCACTTGAATTGCCGTCCTTTTCTTCCAAAATTTTGTTATCTGATGAAATATTGTTTGTCTCGGTTATCAGTTTAATTTCGTTTTCTTTGTATATCTCTTTTATTTCCCGAGGCAATTTTGAATCTGTGATATAGTAAAAATTCTTATTCATATCACCGCTTTTCAGCAATGCACTTTTTTCATATTTGCTGCTGTCGGCAACAACAAAAATTTCATTTGCGCATGAAATAATTTTTTTCTGGATTTGAGACAATTCACGTGTAAAGTCGCAAATTCCGTTTTTGAGAGAAATCGCGGCAGGGAAGATAAATGCTTTTTCAACTCTTAAATTGTCAAGTGTGTTAAGTACAAAATCGCCGTAAAATGAATTTTCACCCTTTAAATAAAATCCTCCGCATAAAATAATCTCATAATTCTTGTAATCGCGTACCGCTTCAAACACATCGACCGAATGTGTTACGATGGTGAGCGTGTCAAAGTAGTCCATTATGACACGGATAAATTCCGCTGCGGTGCTTCCGGCATCAATTGCTATGACATCGCCGTTTTTTATAAAGCTTGCGGCGATGTGTGAAATTTCTTTTTTTTCATCAACCATGCTTTCCAATCGTCTCGGAAAAGAAATATGTTTTTTTATTGCCGATTTTAACACTGCGCCTCCGTGAACTCTCTCAAGCTCGTTTTCATTTTCAAGCTTTAGCAAGTCTTTTCTGATAGTTTCGATAGACACCCCGAATTGCTTTGAAAGCGCAAGAGTGGTAACGGCGGAATTTTTTTTAAGTAAATCACAAATTTGTTTTCTGCGAATTTCTCCAACCAAAATACAACAACCTCCAATTAAATACAACTTTTTGCAATTGGTATTATACAACAATGAAATAAAAAAGTCAATAGGAATTTAAAATTTTTTTAAAAAAGAAAAAGCCATAATTCAATTTCCGTGTGATGAAATTGAATTATGGCTGTATGAAATATTCTGCTATGCTTTTAATGCTCTCATTGAATTAAGAATTGCCAAAAGCGCAACGCCGACATCGGCAAAGATTGCAAGCCACATCGAGGCAAAGCCTATAAATCCCAAAACCATGATTAAAACTTTTACGCTGATTGAAAATACAATATTTTCTTTTACAATTTTCATGGTATACTTTGAAAGCTTTATTGCTGTCGGTATTTTTGCTATATCGTCGTTTATCAATATTACATCGGCAGCTTCTATTGCGGCATCGGAGCCTATTCCGCCCATTGCTATTCCGACATTTGCGGTTGCAAGTGAGGGAGCGTCGTTTATGCCGTCGCCGACAAATGCGCAGACATTATTTTTTGCAATTTCTTTTACGAGATTCACTTTATCCTGCGGCAAAAGCTCGCTTCGAATTTCCGATAAACCGAGTTTTTTGCCTACCGCTTCGGCAGCATTTTTTCTGTCACCGGTAAGCATAACGGTTTTTATCCCACTTTCTTCAAGTGCGGCAACTGTTTTTGTATCTCTTATTTTGTCCGAAACAGCTATATATCCGATATATCCGCCGCCGCTTGCTACATATATAATTGTACCGAGAGCATCCGTATCGGGGACCGAAATATTATTATCATTCATTAATTTTTTGTTTCCTGCCAAAATTTCGGTTTCGGAAAGTGTTACGGAAATTCCTTTGCCGGCTATTTCTTTGTAATCGGAAATAACGCTTGTGTCGATTTTTTGACCGAATTTTTTCTTTATTGCGGAAGCTACCGGATGATTGGAATAATATTCGGCATAAGCACACAGCTTAAGAAAATCCTCTTCATTTATTACCGACTCGATTTTTGAAACCTCAAAAACTCCCTCGGTCAGCGTCCCTGTTTTATCGAAAATAACAGTGTTTGTTTTTGAAAGCTCTTCAATTGCATTACCGCCTTTTACTATAAGACCTTTTTTTGAAGCAGCTCCGAGACCTGCAAAAAATCCCAAAGGAATTGATATTACGAGTGCACACGGGCAGGAAATAACAAGAAATGTAAGCGCACGCTGAATCCATTTCATAAATTCCATATTGTCAAAAAACGGGGGAATAACAGCGGTTAAAAATGCAAGTCCGACAACAATCGGAGTGTATACTTTTGCGAATTTTGTAATAAATTTTTCGGATTGTGATTTTTGTTCAAGTGAGTTTTTCATAAGGTCAAGTATTCTTGAAGCTGCCGATTCCGAAAGCTCATGTGTTACTTTGATTTCCACGACGCTGTCGGAATTTACATATCCGCTTAAAACCTCGTCTTGGCAGCCGGCTTTTCTTTTTACAGATTCTCCGGTGATGCACGAGGTGTCCATATAGCTTTCACCGTTTATAATAATTCCGTCAAGAGGAACTCGCTCGCCGGGAGCAACAACTATTATATCTCCGACTTTTGCTTCGGAAGCTTCTATCTGTACCCGTTCTCCGTTTTTTAAAAGATATGCGTGGTCGGGACGAATGTCCATTATTTTGTTTACAGACTTTTCCGAACGCTCAAAAGCATAGTCCTGAAGCGATTCTCCGATTTGATAAAAAAGCATAACGGCGGGAGCTTCGGCAAAATCTCCGATACATATTGCACCTATTGAAGCAACAGCCATGAGAAAATTCTCGTCAAACAATTCTCCGTGAAGAATGTTTTTAAAAGCATTTATTACAATATCATATCCTGCGATAATGTATGATGCGATAAATAAGATTGTTTTCAAGTTTCCTTTTGCAATAAATCCGCCGGTGAAAATAAGTAATCCTGCGGCAATTCTTATGATTTTTAGTTTATTGTTTTCCTCTTTTTCATGACCGTGGCAGCATGAACATCCGCCGTGACAGGCGTGCTCATGCTCGTGAGAATGACTATGTTCGCGGTTATGTTCATGATTATGTGAGTGTGTGTGTTCGTGAGAATGTTTTTTGATTTCGTCAGCCATAGTATCAAAACCTTTCTTGTTATAAAATGAACATATGAACAACTGTTCATATTTGTATTATATGACATTTTATTATTATTGTCAATAGTTTTTTATAAAAAAATAAAAAATTCGTGAAAATAAAAACAGCCCTTGACAAAATGAGGTAAAAATGCGATAATATAAAGAGTATAATGTGATATTTATGTGTTTTTACAAATAAGAAATACCGGAGGTTTACAAATGGAAGATAAAAACAATATTGCAAAGACATATGACCCGGCCTCTTTTGAGGACAGACTATATAACGAATGGGTTGAAAAAGGATATTTTCATGCTGAAAGAGATGCGGATAAAAAACCGTTTACAATTGTTATTCCGCCCCCAAACGTTACCGGTCAGCTTCATATGGGACATGCGCTTGACGAGACTTTGCAGGATATATTAATAAGGTATAAACGTATGCAGGGTTATTCGGCGTTATGGATTCCGGGAACCGACCATGCGGGAATTGCAACCCAAATAAAGGTTGAAGAAAGTCTCAGAGTTAATGAAGGGCTCACACGTTACGACTTGGGCAGAGAAAAGTTTTTGGAACGTGTATGGGATTGGAAAAATCATTTCGGAAACAGAATTATAAATCAGCTCAAGAAAATCGGCTCATCATGCGATTGGGACAGAGAACGCTTTACTATGGATGAAGGCTGTTCAAAAGCTGTTCGTGAAGTTTTTGTTAATTTGTACAATAAAGGTCTTATATATCAAGGCTCGAGAATTATAAACTGGTGTCCGCATTGTATAACTGCTCTTTCGGATGCTGAGGTTGAGCATGCGGAGCAGGCAGGACATTTTTGGCATATAAAATATCCGATAAAAGGAACGGAGGATTATGTCATTATAGCGACAACACGTCCGGAAACTATGTTTGGAGATACTGCTGTTGCGGTAAATCCGGAGGATGAAAGATATAAAGATTTGATTGGAAAAACTCTTCTTCTGCCGCTTACCGACAGAGAAATCCCGGTTATTGCGGATGAATATGTCGATAAAGAGTTCGGAACAGGCTGCGTAAAAATTACTCCCGCTCATGACCCGAATGACTTTGAGGTAGGAAAGAGACATAATCTCGAGCAGATTAAAGTATTAAACGATGATGCAACAGTAAACCGCTACGGCGGAAAGTATGAAGGCATGGATCGCTATGAAGCGAGAAAGAAAATGATTGAAGAGCTTGACGAGCTCGGACTTTTGGTAAAGGTTGAAGAACATACTCATAATGTCGGTCAGTGCTACCGCTGCGGAACGACGGTAGAGCCTATCATATCAAAGCAATGGTTTGTAAAAATGAAGCCGCTTGCCGAGCCGGCAATGAAAGCGGTAACAGACGGTGAGATAAAATTTGTTCCGGACAGATTTTCAAAAACATATATGAACTGGATGGAGAATGTTTACGATTGGTGCATTTCGCGCCAGCTTTGGTGGGGACACAGAATACCGGCTTTTTACTGCAATGATTGCGGTGAGACCTTTGTCTCAAAAGAAGATATGACAGTTTGCCCGAAATGCGGAGGAAAGCTTCATCAGGACGAGGATGTTTTGGATACGTGGTTTTCGTCGGCTTTGTGGCCGTTCTCTACTCTCGGATGGCCTGATAAAACCGAAGATTTGGATTATTTTTATCCTACAAGTGTTCTTGTTACAGGATATGACATTATTTTCTTCTGGGTGTCAAGAATGATATTCTCAGGACTTGAACATACCGGTAAAAAACCTTTTGAGCACGTATTTATACACGGTCTCGTAAGAGATTCTCAAGGAAGAAAAATGAGTAAATCACTCGGCAACGGAATTGACCCGCTTGAAATTATCGATAAATACGGAGCAGACGCTCTGAGATTTACTTTGGCGACGGGAAATGCTCCGGGTAACGATATGCGTTTTTATAATGAAAGAGTGGAAGCAAGCCGGAATTTTGCAAACAAAATTTGGAATGCGTCAAGATTTACTCTTATGAATTTGGATATAACCGATAATAAATTACCGGACGAAAAAGATTTACAGTTAGAGGATAAATGGATTGTATCCAAATATAATACCGTGGTAAAAGAGGTTACGGAAAATCTTGATAAATTTGAACTCGGTATCGCAGTATCGAAGCTTTATGATTTTATTTGGGATAATTTCTGCGATTGGTATATAGAGCTTGTTAAACCGAGACTTTTTGATAAAGAAAATCCGACGGCAAAGACCGCGCAGTATGTTCTCACATATGTGTTGTCAAATACAATGAAGCTTTTGCACCCGTTTATGCCTTTTATAACAGAGGAAATTTGGCAGCACTTGCCGCATGAGGGTGAAAGCATTGTCATAAGTGCTTTCCCGGTATATGATGAAAAGCTTTCGTTTAATCAAGAGGAAAAACAAATGGAAATTATTATGTCGGCGATAGCAGCGGTAAGAAACCGCCGCAGCGAAATGAATGTGCCGCCGTCAAAAAAAGCGAAAATGTTTATTGTAACAGATAATAAAGAGCTTTTTGAAAAAGGTATTCCGTTCTTCCAAAAGCTTGCTTCAGCAAGTGATGTTGAAATATTAGACGGTAAAGCTGCAGTTGATTCGAACGCTGTCAATGTGGTAGTTGAAGCAGCGGAAATATTCCTGCCTCTCGGTGAGCTTGTAGATAAAACAGCTGAAATTGAAAGACTTACAAAGGAAAAGAAAAATCTTGAAGCGGAAATAAAGAGAGTTGAGGGAAAACTCGGTAACCAAGGTTTTGTTTCCAAAGCTCCCGCTAAAGTTGTTGAAGAGGAAAAAGCAAAGGGCGAGAAGTATAGGGATATGCTGTCTAAAGTATTAAAGAGTCTTGAAGAAATAAACAACCTGTAAAATAGCCGATTATCGGTAATTTATTGGGGTGTATGAAAAATACACCCCAATAAAAAAAAAAATAAGAAAATTTAGGAGTATGATTATGAGAAAAGAATTTAAAATCGGAACTTCCATTGAAAGTGAAACCGAATATTTTGCAACAGAAAAAATTTATAATATATATCAAAAAGATACTGTAAAATTATCCGATGACAGATATATAGTTTTAAGAGGAAAAACAACACCGGAATTTGACGCTTTTATTGTTATAAAGGATAAGAAAAACGTTACTTTGGATTTCGGAGGAGCTACGATTGTTCTGCACGGAAAAATTCAGCCGTTTTTAATTGATAATTCCGAAAATATTACGATTAAAAATTGTAAAATTACATATGAAAGACCGCCTTTTACAGAATTTACGATTATTGAAGCACATCCGGATTGTATGAAATTAAAATTAAATGATATATGTACATGCAGAATTGAAGACGGCAAGCTTATTCCGTATGCGGATACGTGGGAAAATACACAACTCAATTATCGCGGAATGTTTTTTCAGGTGTTTGACGCAGCCACCGGGAAAGGCTACGGCTTGCATCTCGGAGCAGTGGGAGATTCTTTTATAAAAGACCCTACATTCCCATTTGATATTGATACGTATACTGTTAAAAAAGACGGGGAATTTATAGTTTTAAACGGACATGTACCGGAATTTTATAAATCGGGAAGAAAGCTTGTTATAGCACATGAAGCAAGAAATTTGTCAAATGTATTTATGATTGACTGTAAAGATATTTCAATTAAAAATTATCGCATATTATCCAGCTTCGGAATGGGAATGTATTCATTCCGAACTCATAATATTACTATAGACGGTCTTAAATTAATGTACGATAAAGAATCGCCGTGCGTGGTTTGTAATGCGGCAGACGCAATTCACACCTTCGGAACTACCGGTAAATTTGATATTAAAAATTGCATTATAGGCGGGATGATTGACGATGCGATAAATATTCACAGTAATTTCCATACAGTGGATCATGTCTGCGGCAAAGAGCTTTATACAAATCTTGCTTCATGTGAAGTGGAGGTAAGAAACTTGTATAAGCCCGGAGATAAAATTGTTGTATACAACGGACCTACTCTTGAAAAATCTGCCGAATATGTTATTGAAAAGGTAGAAAATATAGATGACAATATGAATAAATTCATTCTTGACAGACCCGCACAAGAGCATAAAAAGGGCGATTTGATAGAAAATATGAGTTGCAACTGCGATGTTACGGTTGATAATTGTATTATAGGTAATGCAAACTCACATTCCAGATTCCAATCTCGAGGTAAATTTATTATGTCAAACTGCGAAAATGAGCTTGAAATTTTGCTTTCAGGTGATGCGTCGTATTGGTTTGAATCAAGTCCGATAACCGATTTAACGATTGAAAATTGTAAATTTAAGACCGATAAAGCAAAAATTTCCATTACAAGCGAG
>CAKSJU010000085.1 GCA_934463455.1 uncultured Clostridia bacterium
ACCGGTACGAACGAAAAAGGTGAAAAAATCACAATTTCAATTACCGTAGATTCCGACACCGCATACGTAAACGGCAATCCGGTTATACTTGAAAGCCCCGCATTCATCCGTGATATGCGTACCTACACCCCATTGCGGTTTATAGCTGAAAAACTCGGTGCGGACGTTGATTGGAACGGCGATGAAAAAAAGATCAGTATAACCAAAAAACTGATTGAAGATTAATAAATTCTCTTTGAAAATACTATACGGATACAAAAAAGCAGCAGAATAACGGCATTATAAAAAAGCTTTTGATAAAAGCTCCGCCTGCGGGCGTAGGAATAAGGTAGCATTTTTGATTTTCCGTCATTGCGTTTTACGCAATTTCCTACAAATTAAAAATAGGTTGAAATTCATATTTTTACGAATTTCAACCTATTTTTATAATTTTTTACATTCCCGCCTTATTACACCGAATAATTTCAATAAAATTACAAAAACCTTTATCCTGTTGACATCCGCCGTTATTTCCGCTATAATGTTATATGTGACAAAAGACAGATTTTCTGTACTGTACGGAGGATAAATATGGATAAGAAAGAAATTTTCACGATACCGAATTTTATGAGCTTATTCCGTCTTCTGCTGATACCGGTCTATGTATATATTTATCTTAACGCAAAACAGCCGTCCGATTATTGGCTCGCGGGCGGAATACTGATTGTATCATCGCTTACCGATATGCTGGACGGAATTATTGCAAGAAAATTCAATATGATTTCCCGTCTCGGAAAAATACTCGACCCGATTGCCGACAAGGCAACGCAAGGAATACTTATGATTTGTTTGAGCATTTATTATTCAAACATGCGGATATTGCTTGCTTTTTTCCTTATAAAAGAGGGATTTATGGCAATTATGGGAATTATCAACCTATCAAAAGGACGGATGCTCGGCAAAGCAAAAATGAGCGGAAAAGTTTGTACTGTAGTATTGTTTATATGTATGATTTTGCTGATACTTTTTCCCGATATGCCATCAAAAGGCGTTAATTCACTTATTATAGTAAGCGGATTTTTTATGATTGTGTCTCTTATGAGCTATGTAAGTACATATGTAAAGCATCCGAATGAACTCACCGACATTGGAGGAAAATCCTGATGGAATTAATTGGAAGTATTATATACGTCGGACTTACCGGGCTTATTTCTTTTTATATCGGCGCTTTTTTGCCGCGCAGTATGTTCGATGAAAATAAGTTTCCGTATAAATCCTTTAAATTCGAAAAAAACGGAAAAATATATGAAAAGCTCCATATAAGAAAATGGAAAAGCGAAATTCTCGACATGAGTAAAATAATGAAGATAATTTTGCCGAAAAAACTCCCACCGAACACAAAAGCAAGAGACGTTCATTATCTTGTAAAGGAAACCTGCGTTGCGGAGGCTGTTCACTGGGTTTTATGCATGGTATCCGTAGGAAATATCTGGATTTGGAAAAGTATAGAGGGAATACTTATCTGGATATTGTGCATAGTCGGAAACATGCCTTTTATATTCGTTCAGCGATATAACAGACCGCACCTTATCAGCTTGAGAGACAAGCTGGCTAAAAGAGAAAAATTCAGAAAAAGTGAGGGATAAACCTTTTAATATGAAAAAACTAACCTATGCGGCAGACTACCGCAAGCTGACATTTGCAAAGCTTAAAACTCCGGAATTTTCGCACCTTTGGCTGCTTTTGTACTGGCCCTTGTACGGTCTAGTTTTCCGTGCTCTCGAAAGACTTGTCACCGCCGACTACACATATGTCGAATGCCGTCTGGACAGCCTTATTCCGTTTTGCGAATATTTTGTGATACCTTATTACTTTTGGTTTGTATTTTTAGTCGGCATGCTTTTGTACTCGCTGCTGTTTAATATAGAAACATTTAAAAAATTTATGTGGTATATAATTATTACAAATACAATAACTCTTATTATTTACGCAGTATTTCCGACAGCACAGAATTTGCGTCCCGAGAGCTTTGCGCACAACAATATTTTTACAAATATTGTCGGCAAGCTTTACAACTTTGACACAAATACAAATGTATGTCCGTCACTGCATGTAATAAATTCCGTTGCCGTGCTGCTTGCCGCATGGCAGGACAAAAATCTGCGCGCACCGTTTGTCAGATTTTTGTTTATTGTATCTACGGTGCTTATTTGTATGTCAACCGTATATCTGAAACAACATTCCGTTCTGGACATTGCCGCGGCGGCAGTGCTCTGCGTTATATGCTATCCTTTTGCATTTTCTTCACGATTTTATGTGGAAAATTTTATAGGAATTAACCGCCGTAAAAAACAAATTTTGTAGAAAAAATAAATTTTTTTACTATTTCTTGTTAATTTGTAAAAATTGTATTGCAAATATAAAAAAAAGGTGATAAAATAGTTTGTGGTATGCGGAAAAATGTTATTTTCGCAAAAACATTCGGTAATTGCAGAGCGCCGGTTTTACAATTATCCGAACAGTAATATTTATAAAGGAGGAATTTTGTTATGTCATATGCACAAGATGTCCTGGCAAAATTAAAAGAAAAAAATGCAAACGAGCCTGAATTTATTCAAGCTGCAACAGAGGTTTTAACCTCATTGGAACCGGTTTTCGAAAAGCATCCGGAATTTGAAAAGGCAGGCTTGCTCGAAAGAATAGTAGAGCCCGAAAGACAAATCATGTTCAGAGTTCCCTGGGTTGACGACAACGGCAAGGTACAGGTAAACAGAGGATACAGAGTACAATTCAACTCTGCAATCGGTCCTTATAAAGGCGGTTTAAGACTTCATCCTTCGGTAAATCTCGGAATTATCAAATTTCTCGGTTTTGAACAAATTTTCAAAAACTCGCTCACAACGCTTCCCATAGGCGGCGGCAAAGGCGGCTCGGATTTTGACCCAAAAGGCAAATCTGACCGCGAAGTTATGGCATTCTGCCAGAGCTTTATGACAGAGCTGTTCAGACATATAGGCGCAGACACCGACGTTCCCGCCGGCGACATCGGAACGGGAGCAAGAGAAATCGGTTATATGTTCGGTCAGTATAAAAGACTTAAAAACGTATACGAAGGCGTTCTTACAGGTAAAGGTCTCACCTACGGAGGCTCACTCGCAAGAACTCAGGCTACCGGCTACGGCTTAATTTACTTCACAAAAGAAATGCTTGCCGACCTCGGTACGGATTTCAACGGCAAAACCGTTGTTGTTTCCGGTTCGGGTAACGTTGCTATATACGCAGTTGAAAAGGCTCAAAGCTACGGCGCAAAGGTTGTGGCTATGTCCGATTCAAACGGCTGGGTATACGACAAAGACGGAATTGACCTCGCGGCTGTAAAAGAAATCAAAGAAGTAAACCGCGGCAGAATTAAAGAATACACAAAATACAGACCGAATGCGGAATATCACGAAGGAAAAGGTATTTGGACAGTTAAATGTGACATCGCACTTCCCTGCGCAACACAAAACGAGCTTAACCTCGACGACGCAAAAGCACTTGTTGCAAACGGATGCTTTGTTGTTGCAGAAGGTGCTAACATGCCTACCACACTCGAAGCTACCCAATATTTGCAGGAAAACGGTGTATATTTTGCTCCGGGTAAAGCTGCAAATGCAGGCGGTGTTGCAACATCAGCTCTCGAAATGAGCCAAAACTCACAAAGACTTTCGTGGACATTCGAAGAAGTTGACGAAAAGCTTCATGGCATAATGGTAAGCATATACAAGGCTGCTTCTTCTGCCGCAGACGAATACAACAAAACGTTCAACGGCAAAAAAGACCTGGTTTCCGGTGCAAACATCGCAGGCTTTATGAAGGTTGCGGATGCTATGATGGCACAAGGAATTGTTTGATAAAAACAAAAAATCAATATATACGAAACGGCGCATTTTTGTGCCGTTTCTATGTATAGAGAGGAATTTACATTTCAATGAGCATTAATACAACCCAATCGGTCAAATGTCCGAAATGCGGTGAGCTGCACGAGGTTTGCGTTTGGAGCTCGATAACGGTTTCGGACAGTCCGGATTTAAAAAAAGATTTGCTTGCCGGAAAAATAAATATACTCCGATGCAATATCTGCGGGCAAACCGCGCTTCTTCCAAATCCGCTTCTTTATCATGATGAAGAAAAAAAACTGCTTTTTTCTTTTGTCCCATGCGAAAACAAGGAAACAAAAGAAAAATTGTTTTCAAATTTAAAGAAAAACTTCGAAAAGAATAATGAAATAGAAAAATATGAAAACTACAATCTTCGTTTTATATCGGAATATAATGAATTTTTAGAAAAAGTACTTGTTTTTGATGCCGGTCTTCATGATAAAGTTACCGAACTGATAAAGCTTCTCATTCTTTCTCAGGAAGCGGATAAAGCAGAACATCGTACTGCCGTTTTCGGCAAAAAAGCCGAAAATGAGCTTGAATTTCTTGTCCGAGACAGCTCCGACGGAGTGTGTTACACCTCCAAGGTACCTATGTCGACCTACGAAACGCTTTACGATGAGCTGAGAAAAAGCGGCATAAAATATAAAAGCTTTAACTTTGAAGAAGTAAACCCCGATTACGCTTCAAAAATGATACAAGGCATGAACAATTAATTCGGTTTTGTCATATTTACGGGGGACGCAAGTCTTGCCGCATCTTCAGCACCGAAATCCGCTTTCTCAAAATTTTTTCCCTTTTCAGGTCATGGAATTTTGAGAGAGCGGATTTTTTTGTTTTAAAAAAATCTGTTATCTCTTCCCACCCATTAAAAAATCGCTTTTACAAATCTCTTTATCACAAATTATTTTTGAAATATCACCTGCCGAGCATAGATTATGAAAATACTTTTTGCCGATTTTGTCGCTTGCGCACATAAGATATGATTTTTGTGAGTTTTCTATCATGCGTCTGCGCACGTGGTTTTCCGAATCCGAAATATCGGTCAGAAATCCGTCATCGGACAGACCTCGGCACGAAAAAAATACAGCATTTGCATTATATGCTTCTATGGTTTTGTACGCCTCTTCTCCGACAAGCGATTGGCACGACGGCAAAAGCTCACCGCCGGTGCTTATAGCTTTTATTCCGTATTCGCCAAGCTTTAAAAGGGCTTTTATTCCGCTTGTAATTACCGTAAGATGATTTTTTACCGCAAGAAACGGAATTAAATTGTATGCACTTGACGAAGCATCAAGAAATATCACATCATAATCGTTTATATAATTAATTGCCTCCTTTGCCATTTTTATTTTTGCATCGCTTTGCTCAAGCTCACGTATAACAAACGGAATTTTCAGTGTCGATATGCTGTTCTCTTCAATTACCGCCCCGCCGTGAACTCTTTTTATAAGCTGCTGCTTTTCCAGGCTTTTAAGGTCGCGCCTGATTGAAGATTCGCTTGTAAAAAGCTGCTCTGACAGCTCATTTACGGTTATTTCCTTTCTTGCAAGCAACAGCTTCAATATTTCTTTTTCGCGTTCCTTGTTCATATATTTATCAAGCTCCTTCTTTAAAACAGTCAAAAATATGCTCGTTTTACCGTTTTATGTGATAATTATTGACTTAATGAGCAATATGTTTTATTATATACTTGATTGTTAACAATGTCAACATATTTTTGAAGGTGATTATATTGAAAAAGCTAAAACTGCAGGCTCATAAAGGAGTTGCAAGTGAATGTCCCGAAAACACAATGGCAGCCTTCCGCTGCGCCGCAATGCAGGGATACGACGTTATCGAACTGGATTTGCAGTACACAAAGGACAAACAAATTGCAGTAATTCATGATAAGCTCATAAACCGTACCGCAAGAAAAAAAGACGGCTCACAGACAGAAAATGAAATAAATATTTGCGAAATAACCTACGAAGAAGCACTTCAATATGATTTCGGTGCGGCTGTTTCGAATAAATACCGCGGAGAAAAGCTTCCGCTGTTTAAAGATGTTCTTGAATTTGCAGACTCTTCCGGAATACGCCTTAAAATCGACAATAAAATTCAATCCTTTCCGGAAGAGCTTTTGTCAGTTTTTTTCTCGATGATTAAAAAATATATAGAAAATGTTTCAATAACATCCGATAACATTGAATTTATAAAAAAATGTCTGAATGAAACACCGAATGTTTCAATTGATTACGACGGCGAAGTAACGGCAGAAATACTGCGTGATTTGCACACGATAATTCCAAAAGAACGTCTTACCGTATGGCTTCCGTATAAGTGCGCCAATACCTCATGGGTAAAAATACCGTTTGCCGACAGCAAGACAGCAAAGCTTGTAAAAAATTACGCTCGGCTGGGCATATGGCTTCTTACCGATTATGACAGCTTTTATGACGCAGTCAGGTGCTTTGATCCCGATATAGTCGAAACGGACGGAACAATTAAACCGCAGATTAATATAAACTGCCGGTATGATATGCACACCCATTCAAAAAATTCACATGATTCCGAATGCGACGTGAACGATATGCGTACCGCAGCTTACAAAAACAACCTCTCGGGATTTGCGGTAACGGATCACTGTGACATCGAATATTGCGAAACAATTGACTTAAAAAGTCTCATCCGCTCTTCTGTTGCCGATGCCGTTGCGGCTGACAATGAAACCGATATGACGGTTTTGCACGGTATTGAGTTCGGTGAAGCGTTTTGGCACAACGATGTTTCGTCAGATATTCTGAATCGGTTTAATTTTGACGTTGTTATCGGCTCTGTGCATGCAGTGAAATTTCCGGATTACTTTATGCCTTATTCACAGATTGATTTTTCAAAAATGGGAACAGAAAAAGTTCTTGAATATATGGATAAGTATTTTGATGATATGATTTTTATGATTGAAAACTGTGATTTTGACATACTGGCACATATGACCTGCCCCCTGCGGTATATAAACGGGAAATATCATATGAATGTGGACTGCAAAAAATATAAGGATAAAATAAAACGCATCTTACAATATATTATTGACCGCAAAACAGCTCTTGAAATCAATACTTCCTGCGCTTATGACGGCAGCGGATATTGCGAGCTTTTGCCGGAAGATTGGATTATAGAGCTGTACAGGGATATGGGCGGCTATTTGTTAACAACAGGGTCTGATGCACATATAGCCGGCAATTCGGCAAACAGCTTTGACATGTTATATGAAAAGCTAAAAAAAGCAGGATTTAAAAACACGTATTATTATAAAAACAGATGTGCAATACAATGCACAATAGAGTAAATGGAGGAAAAGAATATGAAAGCAGCGGTTTTTTACGGAAAACATGATTTAAAAATAGAAAATATCGATATGCCGAAAGCAAAATCGGACGAAGTGGTTATCAAGGTTATGGCATGCGGCATATGCGGCACGGACATTCATATTTATGAAGGAGATGAGGGCGCGGCGCAGACACCGGGCAAAACAGTTTTGGGACATGAATTTGCCGGTATTGTAACGGAGATTGGTGAAAACGTCAGCGCAATTAAAATAGGCGACAGAGTATGCGTTGATCCCAACAAGCTGTGCGGAAGCTGCTATTACTGCCGCAATTCAATAGGACATTTCTGCGAAAATATGATTGGAATAGGGACAACCGTCAACGGCGGCTTTGAACAATATTGCGCAGTACCCCAAAGCCAGGTATATAAAATTTCCGACACTACATCCTTTGAGGAAGCTGCAATGACCGAGCCGGTCTCATGCTGTATGCACGGGATTGATTTGTGCGACATAAAAACGGACGACACGGTTTTGATAATCGGATGCGGAATGATAGGTCTCATAATGCTGCAATTGGCAAAAGCAGCAGGAGCGGCAAGGCTTATTGCAGTCGAGCCAGAAGAAAGTAAAAGAGAGCTGGCTGCAAAATTGGGGGCGCAGCTTTGCATAAACCCGCTTGAAGAGGATGTTGAAGCAATATTAAGGAAAAACGGAATCAGCCGCGTAACAAAAGTAATAGAGTGTGTCGGACGCGTGCAGACAATGGAGCAGGCTGTTCAGCTTGCCGGAAAAAAATCAATTGTTATGTTTTTCGGATTGACTGCCCCTAATGATACAATAAGCATAAAACCGTTCGAAATTTTCAAAAAAGAAATTGAAATAAAGGCATCGTACATAAACCCTTATACTCAGCAAAGAGCAATAGAAATGATTGATGAAAAAAGAATCGATGTAAAATCCATGGTTTATAAAATCGCGGATATTGAAGAGCTTCCAAAAATTTTATCCGATAAAGATTTAAGACGCAAAGGTAAATTCATTATAAACCCCAACGGACAAAACTAAAGCATTTCCATTGCTAAGCTTTATTTTTGCAACCAACTAAATTGTAAACGGAGAGTAAAAATCAAATGAATGAATACATTTCTTACAAAAAGCAGATTAAAAATTACGGTCACTATGATATTGTGGTTATCGGCGGAGGTCCGGCAGGAGTTTGTGCTGCTATTGAAGCAGCCCGTGCAAATAAAAAGGTACTGCTGACGGAAAGTCAGGCAATGACGGGCGGCATGGCAACATCAGCTCTTGTAGGGCCTTTTATGACCTCTTACGACCGCGACGGAGATGCGCCGACTGTCGGCGGCATTTACCGCGAAATAGTGAACAGACTTTTGAAAATCAACGGGGCGGTTTCCCCCGATGAAACAGATGCCCCGAGTATTTATACTTCATTTATCGAAAAATATCATAAGCATGTAACTCCGTTTAATTCTTTTAAATTGCAGCTTGTTTTGGATGAACTTTTAGAGGAATCGGGCGCAGAGGTGCTGTTATATACCAGATTTTGTGACTGCGTAACGGAAAACGGAAGCATAAAGTATGCTGTTTTTTCGGCTCTGGAGGGACTCGTTTCGGTTTCTGCCGATATTTTCATAGACTGTACCGGAAATGCCGACACTGCATGCGCGGCAGGAGTGCACACATATAAAGGCAATGAAAAAGACGGTATACCGCAGCCCGGTACACTGATGTTTGAGGTGGGCAACGTTGATGATTCAAAGTACGATAAGCGCCCCAAATACCCCGTAAAAGCTTATAAAACGCCCGATAAAGGAGTATATACCGTTAATCATTATCATGTATATAATGTAGATGCCGCAAATTCAAAAAGTATGACAGAGGCGCACATAGAGGCTCGCCGACAGGTTGTTCGGGCATACAAGGTGTTAAAAGAAGAAACTCCGGGATTTGAAAATGCAAGAATTTTGCAGGTTGCCTCCGTATTGGGTGTTCGTGAGAGCAGACACATAGACGGT
>CAKSJU010000086.1 GCA_934463455.1 uncultured Clostridia bacterium
GCTACCCGTTCATTTGAAAGCTATACAAACGTTATTGTTCAGGCGGGCGGATTTTTAATCGGGCTGGCATTGATTTATATATTGAATAAAATAAGCTATGAACATTTCGAAAGCTTTTCGACTTATATATATGTCTTTTGCACGGCAATACTTGTACTGGTTTTGCTTATAGGCAAATCCGGAGACTGGGGTGCGCAAAGCTGGATAAGAATAGGTCCTGTCGGGATACAGCCTTCGGAAATTGCAAAAATAGGATTTATTCTGACATTTTCGCATCATCTTACGCACGTTAAAGACAGTATAAACAAACCTCTTGTACTGCTTGGGCTTTTGGCGCATATAGGATTTCTCGTATTTCTTATTATGCTCCAGCCGGACGCAGGAAGCGCCATGGTATTCGGATTTATATTTATAGTGCTTATGTTTGCCGCGGGAATTTCATATAAATATGTAATTTCTGCGCTTGCTTTGGGAACTTTAAGTCTGCCGCTTATCTACTTTTTTGTTTTGAGTCCGTTCCAGAAGCACAGAATACAGGTATTTTTTAATCCCGATTTGGACAAGCTCGGAAGCGGTTACAATGTAATTCAATCAAAAATAGCCGTCGGCTCGGGAGAAATTTACGGAAAAGGCTTTCTTTCCGGGACTCAAAATCAGCTCGGAATACTTCCGACAAAGCATACTGATTTTATTTTCAGTACCATTGCGGAGGAATGGGGATTTGTGGGTGCAATATTTGTCGTTTTACTTTTGTTTTTTATTATATTCAGATGTATAAAGGCGGCAAAAAACGCCGACACTCTGTACGGCAGATATATTTGTCTGGGGGTTGCTTCAATGCTGATATTTCACACATTTGAAAATATAGGCATGTGTATAGGTCTTATGCCTGTTACGGGCATACCGCTTCCGTTTATCAGCTACGGCGGAACATCGCTTGTTACAAACATGATAGCTATGGGGATTGTTTTGAATATTTCCAAAAAGAAAATGTAGCGGAATAATGAAAGGAATTGTCTGCGATGAAAAAAAAATTTAACAAAGAAAAAATAGAAAAGCTCATTTACGAGCTTTTAAAAGAATTGGGAGATGACCCGGAGCGCCCGGGATTAAAAGAAACTCCCGCACGTGTTGCGAGGATGTACTCCGAGGTCTTGGAGGGCATGAGATACACAAACGACGAAATTGCCGAAATGTTTGATAAATGCTTTGAGGATGTCGGCACGCACGACCTTGTACTTGTAAAAGATATTGAGGTTTTCAGTTATTGCGAGCATCACATGGCATTAATGTACAACATGAAAGTGCATGTGGGATATATTCCGAAAGACAGAATCATAGGTCTTTCAAAAATAGCCCGTATTTGCGATATGGCAGCCAAACGTCTCCAGCTCCAGGAAAAGCTTGGCGATGATATAGCGGAGATAATGCAGAAAGTGCTGAAAACCGAAGACGTTATAGTTATTATCGAGGGAGAACACAGTTGTATGACCGCGCGGGGAATAAAATCCAGAAATGCAAAAACACGCACCGCCTCTTTAAGGGGCATCTTTAATACCGATTATCAGCTTCGCAGTGAAGTTTATTCGCTCCTGAAATAACTATTGTTATTTTCAATAAAAAAATCAAATCATTCTTTTGATGAAGCGTTTGCACTATATATAGTTCAAAAAATGGATTAAAAATCCAATAACATGCGTGGATGTTGACATGTTTTGAATTATTTGCTACTATATATTTAAACACGAATTGAAAGGATTGATTGAATTGAAAGAGATAAAAAAATGTACTTATTGCGGAAAAATACACAAATCGAATGTAAAAAAAATTTTTACCGGGAGCGGTTGTATAAGTAATTTATCCGAGCTTATCAAAAATTGCAGGAAAGTTTTTGTTTTGGCGGATAAAAACACTTATGCGGCGGCAGGGGAGAAGGTAATCGGCATTATTGAAAAGGAAAAAGTCGGTTATTCAAGGTTTATATTATCCGGTGACAGCATAGAGCCGGATGAAAATGCTGTCGGCTCGGTTATTATGCACTACGATGCCGATTGTGATTTTATAGTGGGTATCGGCTCGGGAGTAATAAACGATATAGGAAAAATAGTCAGCAAAGCGACCGGCAGACCGTATGTTATCGTTGCAACGGCACCGTCTATGGACGGTTACGCCTCCGCTACTTCTTCAACGCTGATTGACGGCTTTAAAGTATCTGTTAAGAGTAAGACTCCCGATTTTATTATCGGTGATACCGAAATTTTAAAAACAGCTCCCTCAAAAATGCTTAAGTCGGGGCTTGGAGATATGCTGGCAAAATATATCAGCATATGCGAATGGAGAATTTCTCATTTGTTACGCGGAGAGTATTATTGTGAATATGTTGCGGAAATTGTTCGCACCTCTTTAAGAAAATGCGTAATTAATGCCGATGGTCTTTTAAAAAAGGAAAATGCCGCGATTGAAGCTGTCTTTGAAGGTCTTGCAGACTCCGGTGCTGCAATGGAATATGTAGGTCTTTCCTATCCTGCATCGGGTGTTGAGCATTATATTTCCCATATTTGGGATATGCGCGGATTGTCAAAAGGAACTCCGGTAGATTTCCACGGTATTCAATGTGCCATAGGAACATTAACGGCGGCAAAAATTTACGAGCAGGTGAAAAAAATTGCTCCCGATAAAGAAAAAGCTTTAAAATACGTGCAAAACTTTGACAAAAACAAATGGAATGAAGCTCTTTTGGATTTTGTGGGTGACGGAGCAAAGGCTATGATTGCGCAGGAGGAAAAAGAAAAAAAATATGATATTGCAAAGCATAGCGCGCGACTCGATAAAATAATCGAAAACTGGGATGAAATATTGCGCATTATTAATGAGGAAGTACCTCCCGCATCGGAAATCGAAAAAATTCTCGATACGATAAAAGCTCCGAAATCATGCGAAGAAATCGGAATGGGCAAAGATATAATGCCGATGACATTTAAAGCTTCAAAGGATGTAAGGGATAAATATGTGCTGTCGCGGCTTTGCTGGGATCTCGGAATAATAGACGAAATTGATATATGATTATACTTTTTTCATTAAATCCGAAATTCCCTGCGGTAAGTCGGATTCGCTTATAATCATGTTAATTTCGGATATATGACATAGGTTATTAAAGCAAGTCTGCCCGAATTTATTTCCGGTGCAAAGACATATTTTCTTTTTTGAATGTTTAATCATTATACGGCGCAAGTCATTCTCTTCTACGGAATTGTCGGTCAAATATCCGTCATAAGACACTCCGCGGCAGGAGAAAAAGGCAATATCAGCATTGTATTGCGATATGGCTTTTTCGGCTGTCTGACCTATATATGAAAATGATTTGTTTATCATTTTACCTCCGGTACAAATGTTATTTATTCCGAGTTCGCCGAGCAGAAACGATGCTTTTGCACCGGAGGTTATTACAACAATGTCTTTTTTGTGTTCCGCAATATGCGGAATAATGCAATATGCACTTGTTGACGCGTCGAGCATAACAGTGTCTCCGTCATGAATAAGCTTCGCCGCTTTTTGTGCGATGAGCTTTTTTTCCGTGAGCTGTTCGCTTTCGCGAAGAAAAAAGGATATTCTGTCATCGGGAGATTTTTTTACTGCCATGACGCCGCCTCTTGTTCTTATAATAAGTCCTTTTTCTTCAAGCCTTATGAGGTCGCGGCGCAGTGTGGAAATACTTGTATATTGACTTTTTAAAAGAGCTTGCATCGATACACTCTCCGATTTCATAATAGTATCCAAAAGCTCTTTTTCTCTTTCGTAAAATGACATAAACATCCCTCCGCGCATTCAATAATTACATACGGTAATTTATATTTTTATTGTATCATGATTACTCGCAATAGTCAAGAACTATAAAAAATACCGTAATGGGTGTGAAACACTCTACACCCATTACGGTATTATATTATTTTAATATTATTCTGTATGTTTTTATTTTCCACGGCGTCAGATTTACGGGAAGAATATTCCCGTTTGCCGGTATTTCGTTTTGATTTACTTCGTTAAAATCCGTTTCAAAGGCTTTGCCGATTTCTTTTTCGAATATTATTTTTCCGTCAGATGCTTCGTTTGAGGAATTAAATACTCTTAAAATAACCGCATTGTCTTCCGTGTCCTCCGGCTGCTTGATAATACTGAGAGAAATATTTTCTCCATCAATACCGAAATACGATTTTTCAATCGGTTTATAGCCTTTTTTCACTTCCGTAAACGAAGTAAGCGGTTTTACCGAAAGCATATCTTGCAATTTAATCAGCTTTGAATATGTTACTTCACTGTCCGTAGGTACAAGCAAAAAGCTGTAAGAGAGCTTGCCTAAAAGCTGTCCGCCGTTTTCGCCCATAGTCATAACGGTTTTTTCAAAAGCACGGAGTAATGTCACATATATATCCCCGTTTTCATGAGCGGCACATTCATGCAGCCCGTTTGCCGAAACAAAAGCTATGCCGTTTCCGTTTTCTCCGCGCTTCCCGACAATACCGTTCATTTGCTTTTCATATTGCTCATGCTCTGTCCAATCGGCGGTTTTGTAATCTATTCCGACCTTACGTTCACAGCAATAATACGTCTGCCCGGCAAAATAATTCGTGCCTTTAACGTTTGTAGGCAAAATAAGACGAAGTCTGTGATCCTTAGCTATATTTTCTATTTCAATATTAATATCGGCGTAACGTGCGCTTTTTGAAAGCCCCGCAGTGATAACAATCGGTATTTTTACGTAGCTTTCGCTTCTCTTTATTCCGAATGCTGTTTTTTCCGTACAAGACGGGATTTCAATATATTTTGTTATGCGGAATACACATCTTGAAGGTGTGTTGAGAATTTTTTCTGTTCTTGCTCCGCCAACCCCGGAATAAACAGTCACGTCATTCATCGGATTAGCATGATACCAACCGTCACCTATTTCACCGTCATCCGCAAATCCGCAAAGATTTTTGTATTCGGTATTTGTTTTTTTGTCAAGCAGTGATATTTTTCCGCTGTCCGATATTTCCATTCTTATATAATCATTTTCCGCAAAATTATTTCCCGATAACATTTTCTCCAAATATCTTGACGGTTTTTTCCACGGAATCAGCTTATATTCGCAATATCCGCCGGCAGGCATATCCGCCTCAAATACTATCTCGTAATAGTCTCCGCCCTCTGATTTTATCCTGTATGTACGCTTTGAATAATTTTTAACATTCTTTGCAATGCCGTACGGTACTTCGTTTCCGTCCTTATCAATCAATTTAAAGCTGCAAATTTCCTCATAACCAAACGGCTCGGAGTATTTACATTCAAAATCGTTCTTTAATATAATGCCTGCGGTAACGGTTTCGCGTCGTTCAAAAGGCAAAGGATTGTAAAGCTTTAATACATATTCTCCCGAATTGCCTTCGGCAGGCTTATCGCAATGCAAAAATTCTTCGGTGAGCATATCGGATATTTCTTTTACCTGGTCAAATCGGTAAACCATATCCTTATGTACCTGATCTATCGAGCATCCGCACATCGAATCGTGAGGATGATTTTGCAGAAGATATTTGTATGCCTTATTTATATATGAACGTCTTATCGGCTTTTTTATAAAAGCGGAATATATGCTCATAGGCTCAATAACTTTTTCAAGGAGATTTTGACACTCGTCGTTCGCTTTTTTATGGGTGTAGTAGCTTGAAAGCGTATTTGTAATCAAGTGCAGATATGAATGAGGCATTATCGCGGTTTTGTTAAGCTCTCCCGAAATTTCAGGGAGCGGGTATTTTCCGATTTTCTCAAAAGCCTCCGACAAATCGTAATGATGCAGCTTTGCTTTGGGATAAAGCTTTTTGATTATATCAAAATATTTAAGAGTGTCACGTCTGAGAGTCTGATGGTCAATAGCGTCCATAATTATCATAACGGAAGTATTTAAACGTGCTTCTTCATTTTTAAGATATTGTTCTGCTTTTTTTTCATCGCAATTCGGATTTGATTCCAAAAAGTTTGAAAATCCACCGTATCCGTTTTCATCTTCAAGACGAAAAACAGTGCAAAAGCTTCCGTCGGGAGATTTCCAGTTAAAATATGTCGGATCATTTTCGTTTGTTCCGCGTCCGAGCACGGCAGAGTTTATTCCAAATCCGCCGAAAATTTGCGGCATTTGAGCAATATGCCCGAATATATCACAGATGTATCCGACAGTCCACGGCTTTGCGCCCCATTTTTTTGACAATTTCGCTCCGCACATTAAATTTCTTATAAGACTTTCTCCGGATACCAAATATTCATCCGGCATGTTATACCACGGCCCTATTTTTATTCTGCCGTCCGAAATTAATTTTTTTAACCGTTCATGATTTTCCGGTGCTATTTCATCATAATCCTCAAGCACAATTGTTTGACCGTCCAAATGAAATGTCTGATACTTCGGCTCGTTTTCCATATATTCAATAAGCTCGTCGAGCATTTTTACCAATCGCCCCTGAAATCCCCGGAAGGTCTGATACCATTCTCTGTCCCAATGCGTTCCGCTGAAATAATAAATATCTTTTATCTCCATATTAATTCCTCCGCTTTATTTAGTAAATTCATTATACTATATAAATAAAAAAATGTCAATGAAATTTTTGAAAGAATTGTTTAATTATTAGTCTAAGAAAGTTCATTCTGATTTGATCAAAACGGAAATTATTTCATAAATACGTTATAAACCGCACTACATACGCATTTTTAAGGATTTTATTCATAAAAAATAAATTTGGAAAAAATTACAGCTTGATTTTTTATGCCGTGTACTGTATCATATGGTTAGTGGTTGACATAAAACCTAAAAACATAAAGGAAAGTAAACCACAAAGAGGCAGGTATGAGAAAGTAAAACCCAAGGTGTTAAGCTTTCTTATTACTAACGGTAAGATACGAATATCGTATCGAAGACAGAAATCTATATAGGAGGAAAAACATGAAGAGTTCAAAAAAATTACTCGCAGGTGCGCTGGCGTTTTCGGTTATGACATCCGGAATTACAGCATTTGCAACACGTGCTTCCGACGTTGAGGGAACACGCTACGCAGACTCGGTAAAGCTTTTGTCGGCACTGGGAATTATGAACGGCGACGGTGACGGTAATTACAGACCGGATGACACAATAACACGTGCGGAAGTGACAAAATTGGTTATCCATGCACTGGGCTTGGAAGATGCGGCAACAGCTGCACAGGGTCTTTCAAAGTTCCCGGATGTTCAGACAAATCACTGGGCAAACGGATATATCAATATTGCAACTTCACAAAATATCATTGTCGGTGATGATACGGGCAGATTCAGACCTAATGAAGAAATAACCTACGCAGAGGCTATGACGATTTTGGTAAGAGCACTCGGTTATGAAGTGGCAGCCGAAAGAAAAGGCGGCTATCCGCAGGGGTATTTGGTAGTAGGCTCTGACAATAAATTGAATACCGGCGTAACGGTTACGTCAAGAGAACCAATTAAAAGAGGCGAAGTTGCTCTTATGACAGAGAATGCACTTGATGCAAAGCTTATGGAAATAACCGGCTACGGCGACGACCTCAAATACGAAGTAACGGAAAAAACTTTGCTTAAGGATAAGCTCAAGGTTACAAAGGCGGAAGGACAAATTGTTGCAATAGACAATACAAGTCTTGACGGAGAATCCAAGCTTGCTTCGGGACAAATTAAAATCGGTGATAAGGTTTTTGATACAAGTACAAGTTTTAACAATCTTTTGGGATATAATGTAGAATATTATCTGAAAGATACTAAAAAAAGTGACGATACTGTAATTCTTGCACTTCCGAAAAGCGAAAAAAATTCGACAGTAACAATTGACGCAAAGCTTTTTGAGAGTATTACTTCCAAAAACGGAAACAAGGCTCTTGAATATTATAAGCAGGAAAGCGATTCAAAAACTTCAACGGTAACACTTGAAGAAAACGCAAAGCTTATTTATAACGGAAAGCTGGAGACTATGTCGGATGAGCTTTTGAATATCAAGGATAAATCGGGAAATGTAGTTGTTCTCGATACCGACAGAAACGGAAAATATGATATAGTTTTTGTTACGGAATATAAAAATACTGTTGTTGAAGAGGTTACCGCAAGCGGTAAGATTACCGATAAATACGGTAATGCGACAATAAAGCTTGACCAAGATGACGATGACCTGCGCTATACAATCACAAGAGGTTATGAAGAATTGAAGCTTTCAGACCTTAAGGAGTACGATGTTCTTTCGGTTGCTGCAAGTAAAGACAGCAAGCTCTATTCAATCGTGGTAACAAATTCAACCGTAGAAGGTAAAATTACAGGTATCTATGATAAGGGCGTATATGTCGGAGATAATTTCTTTGAGATTGCCGACAACTACAAGGAAGACCTTTCAAGAGGTACCGAAGGCGTATTCTATCTTGATATAGACGGAAGAATTGCCGCTGCGGATACCACAGTTCAGGTAAACGGAAACTACGCATATCTTGTAAAAGCATATGCTGATATGAACACCGATGAAATAGCTAAATTCAAGCTTTTCACAAAGGACGGTAAAGAGGTTGTATATGAGGCAACCGAAAAAATCAGATTTAACGGAACCGGCGGAAAGCTTGCAACCGACATTGTTAAGGACTTTAATACCTCTGAGGAGACCGACAAGCAGCTTGTAACCTTCAGCCTTAACGCCGACGGAAAGCTTATATCACTGAATACCGCTGTTGACAACACTTCAACAGGAAATGTAAACGACAGCAAATTCACAATGAACTATAAATTGAGCAACGTAAAATATAATGAAAAGCTCAAAACTCTCGGCAAAATAAAAATTGACGAAAAGACAGTAATATTTGATATTCCGTCCGACGCAAAAGATTCGACCGATTACAGCATGGCGGGACTTTCAAAATTTGTTGATGAGCAAAGCTATGATGTGATTGTATTTGACAGAACAGACGATTTCTATGCAAAAGCAATTATAGTAACTAATGCGTCCTTTAAGGCTAACGCAGATTCTAAGATTGCGATAGTATCAAAAATTATCTCGGCGTCAAACGGCAATGACGATTTGGTAGAAAGACTTTACGCATATCAAGACGGTAAGGAAATCAGCCTTGACGCAGAAA
>CAKSJU010000087.1 GCA_934463455.1 uncultured Clostridia bacterium
GTGGCTCCGCACATAATCGGCTTTACAGGTTATGACAATAACGGTTTGCAGGGAATAGAGCTTACATTCGATAAGGAGCTTTCCGGAAAGCCGGGCAGCATACTGAGCCTTAAAAATGCTGCGGGCGTGTCGGTGGACGCACAGTACGAGGAACAAGAGGGGGCAAAAAAAGGCGCGGATGTCGTGCTGACAATGGATGAAACAATTCAGCATATACTCGATAAGCATCTTGAAAATGCGGTAACGGAAAATAAGCTGCGTGAGGGGGCCTGCGGAATTATAATGAATCCGAAAACAGGCGAAATCCTTGCAATGTCCACAAAGCCGGATTTTGATTTGAACAATCCGTACAATATAGACCAGTTCACAAAGTACGCGGTTGACCTTAATTTGAACGATGTTCTTAAAAATTATCAGTCGTCGAATGAAGAAGAAAAAAATAATTCCGTAGCGGCAATTCGGAATAAAATGTGGAGAAACAAAGCGGTGTCCGATACTTATGAGCCGGGCTCTACTTTTAAAATTCTTACTGCCGCGGTGGCGCTTGAAGAAGATGTGGCAAACCTTAATTCAAGCTTTTATTGCAGCGGATTTAAGCAGGTTGCGGACAGAAAAATCAAGTGTCATAAAAAAGAGGGACACGGCGCGGAGAACTTCGTTCAGGGCGTGCAAAACTCCTGCAACCCGGTATTCATGGAGCTTGGACTCAGAATAGGTGCGGAAAAGTTTGCCGAATATTTTAAAGCTTTCGGTCTTACTCAAAAAACCAATATTGAGCTTATCGGTGAATCGAACAGTATATACTATAAAAATAAAATGTCCGAAGTGGATATTGCGACAAGCTCGTTCGGGCAGGGATTCAGTATAACGCCGATACAGCTTATTACAGCTGTTTCCTCTGTTATAAACGGCGGAAACTTAATGAAACCGCAGATTGTAAAGGAAATAAGAAACGATGAGGGTGTTCTGAAATCTTATCAGCCGGAAATTGTAAACAGGGTTATTTCGGAAGAAACCTCAAAAACTATGCGCGAAATTCTCGAGTCGGTTGTATCAAGCCCGACGGGAAGCGGTAAAAACGCATATATAAAGGGATACAGAATAGGCGGAAAAACCGGTACATCCGAAAAAGGAAGAAACAATGATAAAAGAATTGCTTCCTTTATCGGCTTCGCACCGGCGGATGACCCGCAGATAGTTTGTCTTGTTATGATGGATGAGCCGCAGGTAGCGGTGCGTTACGGCGGAACTATCGCGGCACCGGTTGTTGGCTCGATAATTGAGGAAACTCTCGAATATTTGGGTGTTGAAAGACAGTATACGGAGGATGAACTGAATGCAAAAACTTATACTGTTCCCGAGCTTCGTCAGATAAGCGTTGCAGATGCAAAACAGAAAGCACAGGCAGAGGGCTTCAAGGTGCGCGTTGTCGGAGACGGCGAAACTGTTATAGATCAGCTGCCGAAGCCGAGTGTAACGGTGGGACAGAATTCGACTGTGATTTTGTATGCACAGGAGGGGGACGACGGAAAATATACAACCGTCCCCGATGTAAGCGGAAAATCTCCGCAGGCAGCGAAAGCGGAGCTTGAAGACTACGGACTCAATTTTGAAGCTGTCGGAGCAGGGCTTAATACCAGTAAGGGCGCATATGCGGTTAAACAAAGTATTCAGCCGGGAGATAAAGTCCTGCGGGCAACGGTTGTAAGTGTAGAGTTCAGACATTCATCTTCGGATTGATAGGAATAATTTTAATATTGAATAACCGGAAAGGTGGCAAACTATGACGGCAGGTGAATTATTTGAAAATGCCGCAGGTTTTGAAAAAATCGAAATCAGCGGAATTTCCTGTAATTCACAAAAGATAATTCCCGGAAACGTATTCGTATGCTTAAAAGGTGAAAATGACGACGGACATAATTATGTAAAAGAGGCGGAAGAAAAAGGCGCGGCGGTTATAGTTGCGGAAAGACAGATTAATGTCGGTGTACCGGTGGTATACACCAAAGACAGTACAAAGACATTTGCGGAAATTGCCGAAAAATTTTATGATTATCCGGCAAAAAAGCTTAAGCTTATAGGCGTAACGGGAACAAACGGAAAAACGACAGTAACGTTTTTGATAAAATCAATTCTTGAGGCAAGCGGCAAAAAAACCGGTGTTATAGGTACAAACAAATGCTTTGTTGCAGACCGGGCACTTGATTTTGAAAGCAAAATGCCAACTACGCCGGATGCGCTTGAGCTTGCACGGATTTTTGACATAATGCAGAAAGCGGGAGCCGAATACATTGTTATGGAGGTTTCGTCTCATGCGCTTGCATTAAACAGAGTCCACGGACTAAAGTTTAAAGTCGGAGTGTTTACCAATTTGACGCGCGATCATCTGGATTTCCATAAAACCATGGATAATTATTTGAAAGCAAAACAAAAGCTTTTTGATATTTCCGAGATAGGCGTTATAAATACAGATACGGCTGCAGGAATGACAATTTTGTCAAATTGCCGTATTCCGGCGGTTACGGTAGGTGTGCATGATGCAGATATAAGAGCTTCGCTTATAAAACTGGGCGGCAGCTACGTGGAGTTTACCGCAAGCGAAAATGGTGAGGACCACGTTATCGCGATGCCTATTCCCGGAAAATTCAGTGTGTATAACGCACTTTGTGCAGCCGGAGCCGCAAGAGCAATAGGAATTGAATACAATGATATTTGCGCGGGACTTGCAGCAGTGGAAAACGTAAAGGGCAGGGTTGAGCTTGTACCGACACAAACCGATTTTAAGGTTTTTATAGATTATGCGCATACGCCGGACGGTCTTTCCAATATATTACATACCGCAAAGGGATTTACAAAAGGCAGAGTAATAGCTTTGTTCGGATGCGGCGGAGACCGTGACCGTACAAAAAGGGATATAATGGGAAAAATCGCCGGAGAGCTTGCCGACTTTTCGATTATAACCTCCGATAATCCGCGGACGGAAAATCCGGTTGCGATTATAGAAGAGATAAAAGTCGGAATGGACAAAAGCGGCGGAGAATATATAATTATAGTAAATCGGCGCGAAGCGATAGAATATGCGCTTGCGGCAGCAAAAAAGGACGATACCGTCATTCTTTGCGGAAAAGGGCAGGAGACCTATCAGATAATAGGAAAAGAAAAAATTCATTTTGATGAAAGAGAAATAGTAAAAGAAATACTTAAAAAATAAAACGGAGGATAAAAATATGAATTTGACAAAGGCAGAGATAATTATACCGTTTCTGATTTCCTTTTGTGCCGCGCTTGCGGCGGCACCGGTTTTAATACCGTGGCTGCATAAGCTTAAATTCGGACAGCAGATTTTGGAGGACGGTCCGGTATGGCATAAAAAAAAGCAGGGCACGCCCACAATGGGAGGATTTATATTTATCCTCGGGATTTGTGTTTCGATGACGGTTGCGCTGATTATTCATTTTAACATACATTTGCTGATGATGCTGTTGATTTCGCTCGGATTCGGATTAATCGGATTTATTGACGATTACATAAAGGTTGTTAAAAAGAGAAATCTCGGTCTTACCGCATGGCAAAAGCTTATTCTGCAATGTGCCTTGTCGGTTGTTTATGTTATGGTGCTTAACAAAACCGGTGATTTGAGCTATGAAATAGTAATTCCGTTCATGAAAGACCCGATAGCAATGCCGTGGCAGCTTTACATACCTTTTATTTTATTTGTGGTTGTAGGAACGGTAAATTCGGTTAATCTGACCGACGGTCTTGACGGCTTGGCAGGGAGTATAACCGTTGCGGTTACGCTGTTTTTCGCGGTTGCCGGTTATTTTGCCGAAAGTGCGGCAACGATATTTTTTGCTTCTGCGGTGATTGGCGGACTTTGTGCATTTCTGATTTTTAATAAATATCCGGCAAGGGTATTTATGGGTGATACAGGCTCACTTTTTTTGGGCGGAGTAATATCGGTTATGGCAGTAGGACTGAAAATGCCGCTGATTCTCGTAATAGTCGGATTTGTTTATCTTTTTGAGGCTTTGTCGGTGATTTTACAGGTGGCGAGTTTTCAGCTTACGGGAAAGCGCATATTCAAAATGAGTCCTGTGCATCATCATTTTGAAATGTGCGGATGGAAAGAAAATAAAATAGTGTTTGTTTTTACGGCAGTTACAATTATTTTATGCGTTATCGGATATTTCGCGATAAAACCGTATGTCGGCATATAGGAGAGTCGGATTATGGCAAAGAAGAAAATAAAAAATAAAATATTTGAGTTAAGAGCCCGCGACGGTGTTGAACGCCCCGAGCCGAAAAGCATGGACGCAACTTTTCTTTTGCTGATTATTATTGTGCTTTGCGCTGGACTTATCATGCTTTTGAGCGCGTCTGCACCGACCGGTAATACAAAATTCGGAAATTCGTATTACTTTTTTGTAAGACAATTCGGCTTTGCGATTTTCGGTTTTGCGGCAATGCTTGTTATCTCAAGGATTGATTACAGATTGTACAAACCGTTTGCGAAAATATTTATGATAGTGTGTGTGATACTTTTGGGGTTGGTGTTGATCCCGAGTATAGGCATTGACCATAACGGTGCGCGGCGCTGGCTTAAAACAGGTGTGGAGTGGCAGCCGTCGGAACTTATGAAGCTTGCAATAGCAATGTTTTTTGCAAGTATGACGGAGGATACAAAGCCGGATTTTAAAACTTTAAAAAGCTTAATGCCTTACGGAATTTGGCTGGGAATTACCGCACTGCTGCTGATGCTTGAAACTCATTTGAGCGGAACTATTATAATATGCGGTATTGCGGCTGTAATTTTGATTGTGGCGGGTTTTAAGTTTCGGTATTTTGTTATAGCGGGACTTGTCGGCGGACCTTTGGGTTTTATTGTGCTTAAGGCAGACCCTGTAAGATGGGCGAGAGTTATGAATTTCCGTGACCCGTTCAAAGATACTCAATCTGTGGGTTACCAGGTTG
This sequence comes from uncultured Clostridia bacterium, assembly GCA_934463455.1. Lineage (GTDB taxonomy): Bacteria > Bacillota > Clostridia > UBA1381 > UBA1381 > CAKSQL01. The sequence goes on from CAKSJU010000087.1 coordinate 4,972, forward strand.
TTCAGGGACTTTATGCCATTGCTACCGGAGGATTTTTCGGTCTCGGTCTCGGACAGAGTGTTCAGAAATATTCATATCTTCCCGAGCCGTATAATGACTTTATATTTGCCATAGTCTGTGAAGAACTGGGCTTGTTCGGCGCATTTGCGGTCATGCTGCTTTTTGCGGGAATTGTTATACGCGGCGCAAAGATTGCAGCCGAAGCTCCGGACACTTTCGGCAGCTTGTTGGTAGTCGGGATAATGGCACAGGTTGCTATCCAGACAATTTTAAATATTGCGGTTGCAACCTCCACAATTCCGAACACCGGTGTCGCACTTCCGTTTTTCAGCTACGGAGGTACCTCTTTGGTGGTGCTTCTTGCAGAAATGGGAATTGTTCTGAGCGTGTCGCGCTACAGCAGGAAAGGAATATGACCTTAGTGCAGATGTTATGCTTCTAAGGCGGTGGATTTAAAACTGAGAGAAAGAGGAAAAAAATGAAAATAGTATATGCCGGCGGAGGGACGGGAGGTCACATAAACCCCGCCCTGTCAATCGCCGATTATGTGAAACAAAAAGATGAAAATTCGGAGGCTCTTTTTATAGGAACGCGCCGCGGTCTGGAAACAAAGCTTGTTCCAAAAGCGGGATATAAAATAGAATATATCGATGTACGCGGATTTGACAGAAAGAGACTTTGGAGAAATGTGTCCGCCGTCATAAAGCTGATGAAATCGGAAAGAAAATGCGTTAAATTGCTCAAAGATTTTAAGCCGGACGCGGTTGTCTGCACCGGAGGATATGTGAGCGGACCGGTGGCGATTGCAGCACATAAGCTCGGTATACCTGCACTCATTCACGAACAGAATGTTTATCCCGGCTTGACGGTTAAGGGTGCGGAAAAATATGTAAATTATGTTGCGGTCAGCTTTGATGAAACAAAAAACTATATGCAGAATAAGGAAAAGTGTGTCGTTACGGGGAATCCGGTACGTCCGGAGATTGTTTCCGCCGCGGAAAACAAAAAAGAAAAAATAGAGGAAAAGCCTTTTGTTCTTGTATTCGGCGGAAGTCTCGGAGCTGAAAAAATTAATACTACAATGCTTGAAGTAATAAAAAAAGCCGGTTCGAGCGGCAAATTCAGACTTTTGTTCGGTACGGGCGAAAGAAATTATGAAAGCGTAAAAAAAGCATTGGAGGAGATCGGCGCAGATTTGAGCGGTGATATAGAGGTTGTTCCATATATTGATAATATGGCGGAGGTAATGGCACAGGCGGATGTGGTTGTGTCCCGCTCGGGCGCTATCACGGTAAGTGAGCTTATGGTGCTGGGAAAGGCTTCAATTTTAATTCCGTCGCCAAATGTTGTAAGAAACCACCAGGAGCAAAATGCGCGGGAGATTGAAAAGAACAATGCTTGTACCGTTATAACCGAAAATGAACTTTCGGGCGAGCTTTTGTATAATAAAATTACCGAACTCATAGAAAATCCCGAAAAAATAAAAATAATGGAAAAAAATGCCGCAAAACTCGGCATAAAGGACGCAACCGAGAAAATATATAAGCTTGTTTTAAAAATGATATAACTAAATTGAGAAGCCCCCGCCTTTGCCGGCGGGGGTTTCATTCAACGGAGTCAATCCCTTATTGAGGCTGAAAAACCACACCTGTTTTTCAATGTTGTAATCGCAAAACAGGTGTGGTTTTAAGTAATTAAAGAATAATGTAAGACGATGTTATAGTAATAGAAAATGTGAGTTAGCGTATTTTTGGGACATCCATTTGCTTTAAGCAATTCACATAGTTTGTCGGCAGCCGCCTTTATGTTTCCGCAGACCGAAGCATAGGCTATAAGTACACTTTCTGATTCGGGTTTGTATGATGACCAAACATCATACAGTTCTATGTAATATTTAAGATTATCACAAAGTACCGGACCATGCAATGGACAAATTTTATCAAGTTCATATGATGAAACTTTTTTCAGAAGATTTTGAATTTGCGCGCCATATTTTCCGACTATATCAAAATAATATCGCCTTGCCTCGCACGCCCAAGCTTCATCTGCATCTGTTGTGCCAAACCTTCCGAAGCCATCAGCCGAAAACAGTACCTGAGTATCATTCTCTTTTTATTACCTATACGTCCTCTCCTTTCCTACATTACAATTCTGCTGCCGGACACTCGGGTGACATATCAGGCAGGCTGTTCCATAAGAACGCCTTAAACCTTATATTGTTTTCTTTTTTCCACTCCGCAGGTACTGCAACCGTTTGTTCTTTCCTGTTATCAAAATCGACGGATACGATACGCACTTCCAATAATATGTCATTTTCATACTTTGCAAGAATAAGCTGTTTTTTACCGCTTGTACCGCTTAAATTTACCGTTTTCTCATCTGCAAATGAAACAGTGCTTTTCTCTTTTTTAATATTTTTCGTAAAAACCTTTATTCTCACCGCCGCAGGCAACGCACTCCATCCGCCGCGATACCAATATGATTTCCCCTCATTCTCGCTTATGGTTATATATGCATTTGTTACCTTTACAACTGCCGCAAAATTACTGCCTTGTTTTATCTCAACCGGACTGTCAAGCTCTACGCAATTAAATCCGCCGTATTCAAAATATGTTGTTTTTGTTGCGGCAAGCGTTGCTGTTTGAGGATCAAAATATCCATCCTGTGTTTCCGTTACATCTGTGTAAATTTCAACCGTACATTCGGTATTTTCTCCGACCGTATTCACGCTGACGGCTTTAATCTGCTCCGCCGTATTAGCACTTCCGCCTTTAGCCGTGAACACATTTGCCGCCTGCTTAATCTTCACCCCGATATCAGACGCCTTTGCATCGTAAAAGTAGTTGTTATCATATTTGTCATTCATAGCATAATCAAATGCGTAAATCTGCTCACAGGTTACTTCATACGAAAGATAAAAATACGGGAGTGAATTATAGCTGTTTTTCACAAGCCAGCCGCCGTTTGTTGTTGTCTTGCCCGGATAAAAGCTGTTCGCCGGAATGGTATCGTCCCAACCGATTACGGTGCAGGCATGCGGTGAGCTGCCTTTCTCGCCGTTCGGGTTGTAGTAATAGGTCTGCCTCATATTGTTATATGAAAATGTAACTGCACCGTATTTCACGATTGCCCGTTTCATTTTCTCCCTTGCCGCTTTGTCCGTATCAAGCCTTCTTCCGTCAACAGCAATTGCGCTCTCCAGCTTATATGCCGCATTTTCCCAGCCGTTTGCGTCATCTGCAATACCTGATTTCACAGGCCCGCACCAGGTCGACAGCAGCGCGGCGGCATATTTTGTTCCGCTTCCGGCATATTTCCAGTTTCCCGCTTCGTTTGTTTTTTCACCCTTGGTGTTTCCAAGCGGATCTGCGCCTCTGTTATGTCTTGCAAACCCTATCTGACGCGGTGATAAAAATGCCGTTCTTGCATTTACATTTTTATCGATGCCGCTTCTGATGATTGAGGCTTCGGATGCACTTGCCGTCGAATACGCCCAGCAAAGCGAGGTATCTCCCTGATCTCTTACCGGCGTTATAATCCCATATTCGCGGGCGTCGAATTTCGGCTGCGACACGAGGTATTCAATATCGGTATTCCGTAAAGACTCCGGGTTTTTTCCGTTGCTTGCCGATACAGCGTTCGATATCGGCATAATAAGACATACCGCACAGATAAAAAACACTGTTATCTTTTTCTTCATACATACTGCTCCTTCTTTTTCATGGCTTTACCATAAACCACTCACTTCTTCGCCTTCCCCAACAACGCCTCCGTCCGTTTCAGACTGCTTTTTGCTATATACGGACGCTGTCCTGCCAATCGGTTTCATTGTGAGAAAATCTTCCCGGACATATGCACGCAGATATACGCCGGTCTCATAGTCGCTTTAGCTGATATTTACGGATATCGTCTGCACTCTGACAACGTGCTCGTTTTCCGCAGCGTCCGCCGTTATAACATCCATTAATATTTTTGTTTTCGTGCTCATCTCCGTCTCTCCTTGCTATATTATGTTTTTTCCGAATTCTGATACTTTTCCCCTCGCACAGCACCGATGGAAAAGCATCAGGATTGTTTATTGAACTTTGCTGAATTGGTCTTTTCCTACTGCGCACAGCGGGCAGACCCAATCCTCCGG
>CAKSJU010000088.1 GCA_934463455.1 uncultured Clostridia bacterium
CTCGGTAATCCGTAAAGGATTGCCTCCGTTTTTGCCTTGTGTAATCAAAAAATTCGTTCTTTCAAAATTCTGCGACCCGAAAAGGATAGAATTTTGAGCAGATTTTAGTACGGAGGATGCAGAAAGGCTAACGCCTTTCAAAGACAACAAACTGAAATATGCCGAAATTATACCTTTTCAGGCGGTGTTATGATTACTTATCTTCGGCAAACACCGTCGGGTTTGGTTTGAACGTTCCGAAACATTTTTTCCTATCCCCTCAAAAAAACGGTGTACTTTTTATACACCGTTTTTTATTTACAAGAAAATTACGTATAACGCAATGACGAACAATCAACAATTCTCCCCTATTCCCACACCCGCAGGCGCGGCTTTTATACGGGAAATTTTTTATTTCGTTTTTATCCTCCTCATCTCCAAAATATTAAAAGGCTTGGGAACATAATTTTCAATATAATCAAGTGCCTCATCTATATCCGTTGTATAGTGAAAAAGCTCCTTTGCGCCCTCGGTCATAAACTTCTTCTCTACCGCGCTGTCAAGCAGCGATATAATATCATCATAATAGCCGTCAACATCGAATATCACAATCGCTTTGTTGTGGCGTCCGAGCTGCTTAAGCGTAAGAATTTCGAAAAATTCCTCAAATGTACCAATACCTCCGGGGGTCATAATAAATGCTTCGGAATGTTCCTCCATGATCTGCTTTCTTTCCCTCATCGTATCGGGACGAATCAGTTCGTTGCAGTTGTCGAACAAAATACCGTCAACATTAAAAAATTTCGGAACCACGCCGATAATGTTTCCGCCTCCGTGATATATTCCCTCGGCACATCCGCCCATCATTCCCGCTGCTCCTCCGCCGAAAACAAGGGTATGCCCCCTTTTTGCCATAGCTTCACCCAATGCTTTCGCCGCATCTGTATATTTTTTATCTATTTCCGCGCTTGCCGCGCCATATACGCAAATATTCATAACCTACCGTTCCTTTCTGTGACCTAATACTTACTATATTATACAATTTTTTTATCAAAAATGCAATATAAATTTTAATTAATCTTTGAATAAAGAATAAAATTTATGTTAAAACTTTTATTGTAAACAAAAATAAAGGATGTGCGCAAAATGTCGCTTTTAAAAGTGTTCTTTTCTTCAATAGGCTCAATTGCCGTGATTTTTGTCTTAGCCAAAATAATCGGCAACAAGCAAATATCCCAGCTCAATCTGTTCGACTACATCAACGGCATCACAATAGGGTCGATTGCTGCCGAAATGGCAACATCATCGGACGGAAGCTTTGTAAATCCGCTTTTGGCAATGGTTATTTACGCATTCTTTGCGGTTTTATATTCGCTTATCAATTCAAAATCGATTGTATCGAGAAGAATTATGATGGGACGTTCAATCATAATTCTAAAGGACGGCAAGCTATATCGCAACAGCTTAAAAAAAGCCCATTTGGACTTGAATGAATTTCTCGTTCAATGTCGGTTAAGCGGATATTTTGACCTTGCCGAAATCGAAATGGCTGTATTTGAGCCCAACGGCGGAATTTCCTTTTTGCCAAAGTCGGAAAAACGTCCGGTTAACAACGAGGATTTAAAGCTCAAGCCCGACCCTGCCGAGCCATGCGTCAATATTGTTATTGACGGAAAAGTGCTTCACGATAATTTAAAACATATGGGCAAAAACTCCGAATGGCTGGAAAAGCAGCTCAAAGAAAAAAATGCGGGCAATATTTCCGATCTTTTTCTTGCCACACTTACTCAATCGGACAGACTTGAACTGTTTGTAAAAAAAGACCGAGATTCAAAAGGCGACATTTTTCAATGAATTTTTTGTAAATTCCTCTTATTTTTAATTGACAATTCAACCGCAAAATGATATACTTGTGATATAGTAAATATTATAGTCTTTGTCAATAGCCGAATTTAGCTAATTGTAAAACTAAAGTTTCACAATTAAAACGCTTGAGTAGAATTAAAAAGGAGGAATCATTATGAAAGCAACAGGTATAGTAAGACCTATCGATTCTTTAGGACGTGTTGTGATACCGAAGGAACTCAGAAAGGTATTTCAAATTAAAAATAAGGACTCAATGGAAATTTTTGTGGATCGCGACATGATAATACTAAAAAAATATGAGCCCGCATGCGTTTTTTGCGGAGAAACAGAAAATCTTATATCATATGAGGGCAGAATGATTTGTTCGAAGTGCATTGACAAAATGAGCGAGGCTCAGGCGGCAAACAAATAAAAACGGCGGCTAAAATGCAGGCACGGTTATTTTTCCGTATGCCTGCATTTTAATAACCGAAATTTTGAAAATTAAGGGTGTTTACATATGAAACATATAAAAATTTTGGATACAACTCTGCGGGACGGAGAGCAATCCCCGGGCTGCAGCATGAATTTGCGAGAAAAAAAAGAAATTGCGAAATATCTTGAAAAATTAAAGGTTGATATAATCGAAGCGGGGTTTGCAATATCATCGCCCGGAGATTTTGAGGCAGTAAAGGAAATTGCGGATTCCGTAAAAGACTGCACGGTTGCTTCACTTGCAAGAGCCGCAAAAATAGACATTGACGCGGCATACAACGCAATAAAGGGCACGGCTGACCCGAGAATACATATATTCATCGCCACCTCCCCGCTGCACATGCAATATAAGCTTAAAATGTCCGAGGCGGAAGTGCTGAAAAAAATAAAAGAAGCGACCACGTACGCAAAAAGCCTTTGCCGAAACATTCAATTTTCCATGGAGGACGCAACCCGAAGCGACCGCGATTTTTTGGTAAAAGCGGTAAACACCGCCGTTTCCTGCGGTGCTGAAGTTATTGGGCTGCCGGATACCGTAGGATATACCACTCCCGACGAAATGCGCGCTCTTGTTGAGTACATACGCGAAAATACCATAGGCGAAGCCGAATTTGCAGTCCATTGCCACAACGATTTGGGAATGGCAGTCGCAAATTCTCTCGCAGGAACGGAAGGCGGTGCGTCGCAGATAGATTGTACCGTAAACGGCATCGGCGAACGCGCAGGCAATACCTCTCTCGAAGAGGTTGTTATGGCAATAAATACCCGAAAGGATATACTTGATGCCTATACCCGTATCGACACCAAAAGGATTTTCCGTACAAGTAAAAAAGTTTACGATATAATAGGTCAGACTGCGCCGATAAACAAACCAATCGTCGGACGCAACGCATTTGCGCATGAGTCCGGAATACATCAGCACGGAGTTCTTGAAAACCGAAAAACCTACGAAATCATGTCTCCGGAAGCTGTCGGAATTAAAGAAAACGAAATAATACTCGGTAAGCATTCCGGCAAACATGCCTTTGAGCAGCATTTAATCGAAATGGGTCATGAAATTGCTCCCGACGAGCTGGAGCGTGTATTTGCCGAGTACAAAAAACTGTGTGACAAGAAAAAAGAAGTTAATGATTTCGATATAGAAGCGCTTATATCGCAAAACGAAATAGAAGACATGCGCTATACTCTTGACAGATTTGATGTTCATGCCGGCAATCATACCACAGCCACAAGCACAATGCGCCTGAAGTGCGGCAACGATACCGTAATTGAAGATGTTTGTCTCGGCGACGGACCTATCGATGCGGCATACAACGCAATAGACAAAATAATCAATCCTCCCGAGCACACGCTTGATATGTATAATATACGAGCGGTTTCCGAGGGAAAAGATACACTCGGAGAAGTGCTTGTAAAGCTCAAAACAAAGGATAATAAAATATATAACGGCAGAGGGCTTTCGACCGACATTATCGAGGCAAGTATTTTAGCATACCTTCATGCGGTGAACAAGCTCCCGGGAGTCGCTTTAAAATAAAACTACTTATTTTGAATATGTAAAAAAATATTGCAGCAAAACAAAATTGTTTCGCTGCAATATTTTTTTACGTATCTAATTTTAAAACAGACATAAATGCTTCCTGCGGCACTTCTACGCTGCCCACCTGACGCATTCTTTTTTTGCCCTCTTTTTGTTTTTCCAAGAGCTTTTTCTTTCTTGTTATATCTCCGCCGTAGCATTTTGCCAAAACATCTTTGCGAAGTGCCCGAACAGTTTCTCTGGCAATAATTTTATTGCCGACAGCCGCCTGAATCGGAACTTCAAAAAGCTGACGCGGAATAGACTCTTTCAGTTTTTCCGCCATTCTCCGTCCTCTCGAATAAGCACTTTCTTTATGGACTATAAAGGAAAGCGCGTCCACCGTTTCACCGTTCAGAAGCATATCAAGCTTAACGAGGTCGGAGCGTTTGTATTCGCTGAGTTCATAGTCAAAAGACGCATATCCTTTTGTTCGTGATTTTAACGCGTCAAAAAAGTCATAAATTATTTCATTAAGAGGCAGCTCGTAAAATATCTGAGCTCTTGTCTCTTCCATATATGTCATATTTTTAAATATACCGCGCCTTTGCTGACAAAGCTCCATAACATTTCCCACAAAGTCCACCGGAACCATTATATCGGCATTAACCATCGGCTCCTCCATGTACTCTATTTCGGTCATCGGAGGCAGATTTGTCGGATTGTCAACCATTACAACCTTTCCGTTAGTTTTATGAATTTTATAAATAACACTCGGTGCTGTTGTTATAAGGTCAAGATTATATTCCCTTTCCAACCTTTCCTGAATTATTTCCATATGCAAAAGTCCCAGAAATCCGCATCGAAATCCAAATCCGAGCGCAACCGATGTCTCTGCTTCAAACATCAGCGAAGCGTCGTTCAGCTGAAGCTTTAGGAGTGCGTCACGCAGATCGTTATACTGCGCCCCGTCTGCCGGATATATTCCGCAATATACCATAGGATTTACCTTTTTATATCCCGGCAGCGGACTTTTCGCCGGACGCGTTGCAACCGTTACCGTATCTCCGACACGCGTATCCTGAATATTTTTAATACTCGCCGCAATATATCCCACTTCCCCCGCAGAAAGCGATTTTGTCGGAACAAGCTCATTCGGTCTGAGTACACCTACTTCCACAACATCAAATTCCGCACCGGTCTGCATCATTTTTATTCTGTCACCCGGCTTAACCGTTCCCTCTTTAACTCTTATATATACAATTACACCTCTGTAGCTGTCATAATACGAATCAAATATCAATGCCTGAAGCGGAGCATCGGCATCTCCGGCCGGAGCAGGAATACCCGTTACAATGCGCTCTAAAACCTGTTCCACGTTAAGACCGGTTTTTGCCGAAACTCTCGGCGCGTCTTCTGCAGGTATGCCGATTATGTCCTCAATCTCCTTTATTGCATTTTCCGTTCTTGCCGACGGCAAGTCTATTTTATTTATAACCGGAATGACCTCCAGGTTATGGTCAATAGCAAGATACGTGTTGGCAAGAGTCTGAGCCTCGATTCCCTGCGACGCATCAACTACAAGGAGTGCTCCCTCGCAGGCGGCAAGACTTCGCGAAACTTCATAATTAAAGTCAACATGTCCCGGAGTATCGATAAGATTTAAAATATATTCCTCACCGTCACTTGCTTTATATTTCAATCTGACCGCATGGGCTTTGATGGTTATTCCTCTTTCACGCTCCAAATCCATATTGTCAAGAAGCTGTTCCTCCATGTCACGTTCCTCAACTTCTCCGGTCAATTCCAAAAGCCGGTCCGCAAGTGTGGATTTTCCGTGATCTATATGCGCAATTATACAAAAATTTCTTATTTTATCCTGTGACATACTAATCTCCTAATTTAATATAGTTATGTTAATTGAATGTATTTTTTTACATTCACCGATATTATAAGTATACCACAAAAAAAATAATTTGTCACCAATTTTTTAAAAGTTTGGCAATTACATCTGCCATAAGCCTCCCGCCGCGTATTGCTTCTTCAAGTGTGTTGCCGTTTGAGCCGATTTCAATTATCAGCGCACCGGTGCTTACTTGTTGGTTAAAACGCTCTTCTCTTAATATAATCGGACGCATAAGTCCGGGGTACATTTCATTCGCCGCCCTCTGAATTTTGCAGGCAAGTTTCATATTTTGAAGCCATTTGTCATGCGTCAGATTTGCATTTGACCCGACTACAAAAAGACATTGCGCAGTTTTTTCTCCGTTTATCTCGGCAGCAACCTTAACCTTTGTGCCATCTTCTTTTATTATGCCGTCACGATGAACATCAAGCACTATTTTTATCTGAGGATTTTTTTCCAGATTTGCTCTGACAGTCGCCAGCGAGCGCGTATATGCACCGTTAAATGACGGATAATCATGAACGGTTTTATCATGAATTGTTGCAATACCGGCACTTTCAAAAACTTCTGTCATAGCGTCACCAACGGCAGATATATTTTTTGTATTATCCAGATTTCTGTCGGATGAGCCTGTCAAATATACATTGGTATCACTGTCTGTAAAGCTTTCCGTTGTATGAGTATGAACAATTAATATCTGCGGTTTTTCGCTTTTTTCAAGCGAAAAACAAAGCTTTTCATCAGCAAGAGCATTTGGGTCAACGCTTATATTTGTTCGATTTGATATTGTCATGTCCGATTTTGATTTTGCTTCCTGTATAGGCTTTGTTTCGGGAGTCGGAGTCGGTGGTACCTGAGTTTCAGATGCGGGCGCAGTGGGCTGCGGAGTTTTCGGAGGTGCAAATTCTTCGGAAAAAACAGGCATCTGATTTGCGATTATAGTTTTTGCATCTGTTATATCAAATCCTAAAGCTTCGCATATAATACTTCGAAAAGATTGATTTGTTCTCTCATTATGAAACTGCGAGGATATTACCGTTTTGTAAAACCCCTCGGAGATTGCCAGCTCCTGGCTTTTTCTTGAAATTACGGCGGCAGACGCTGCCAAAGATGCCGTTATCGCTCCGCACGCCAAGAATATTACAATTAATTTTATTTTTTTACCGCTAATAATAAGTGCTTTGAATTTTTTCACGCAGTTTATCATCCCTTTTTCTATAGCTTGTATATAATATAATTACTTGAGTAAATTGAAAAATATTACAAGAAAATCTTGTTTATAAGCAATATATGATTTTCTCATTAACCTGAATATCAGCTATCCGAAGCTTTCAGAAAATATCTTTGTTTAAAAGAGAGAAACCTTTGAAAATTTATTGACAGAACGGAAATATTTGTGTTATAATTCATTGACAAATCCGATTTTTGAATTTGATTCAGTGCTTAGAAATGAGGTAACCCATATTGGAACAAACAGATTTATTCGGAACAGAAAAAATAAATAAAATACTGTTTAAGCTTGCACCGCCTGTTATGCTGGCGCAGCTTATTCAAGCGTTGTATAATATTGTTGACAGTCTTTTCGTGGGCAGATATTCGGATTCGGGGCTGACTGCATTATCAATTATTTATCCGATACAGCTTTTAATGATTGCCTTTGCCGTGGGAACAGGCGTTGGCATTAATACAGTTATGGCAGCAAAGCTCGGTATAGGAAATCACAAAGAAGCCGACGAATATGCGGGTGTAGGTACTCCGCTGACAATTATGCTTTGGTTTATATTTGCCGTGGCTTGTTGGAGCATTATGCCTTTCTATGCGAGAATATCTACAAATTCCGAGCCGGTAATCAGAGATGTTATAATTTACGGCAGAATTGTTTGCGTGTTTAGTTTTGGATTGTTTTTGGAAAGTATTTGGACAAAGGTGCTGCAATCGAAAGGTGATATGAAAACTCCGATGTTTGCACAAATTTTGGGAGCGGCAACGAATATTATTTTAGATCCGTTTCTGATTTTCGGATGGTGCGGACTGCCGAAAATGGGCATTGCCGGTGCCGCTGTCGCAACTGTTGCGGGGCAAATCGCAGCAGCGTTGGTCGTTATGAAAAACGGATTTTACAAATCTCCAAAATCATCGGTTTACAGGCACCATATTGTAAAAATTTTCCGTCTCGGTATTCCGAATATATTGATGCAGTCGGCATACACCTTTTACATATTGGGACTCAACCTTATACTGGCAGCTTTCTGCGATCAGGCGGTTACCGCTCTCGGTCTTTATTATAAGTGGCAGACATTCTTTTTTATTCCTCTCGGTGCAATGCAAACTTGTATTGTTCCGATAATAAGCTATAACTATGCTGCTCAAAATATCGACCGTTGTAAGAAAACCCTGTCAACCGCCGTGCTTTTCGGACTTGCACTGATGGCATTCGGAACACTGTGCTTCCTTTTAATGCCGACACAAATGCTGCAAGTTTTCACAAAAGATACGCAGGTAATACAAATCGGCAGAATCGGTTTTCGCTTTGTCGGCATAAGTTTTTTGCCAATGGTCACCTCACTAATCTTTCCGGTATTTTTTCAAGCAGTCGGTTACAGCCTGAAAAGCTCCGCATTAACCGTAATTCGAACAGTTGTCCTGTTTGTGCCTCTCGGGTATATTTTCTCACGGTTTGGATTGAATTGGTTTTGGCTGACATTTCCGATAACCGAAGTATTAACAAGCATTGTCGGTATAGTATTTTACTGCGGTTTTCTGCGTAATTCAAAGAAGACGCCAATCTCTGTGTGCTGAAACATGGATAGAATATTATGTATAAAAAATACAAGAAGTGTAGAGGATATTTACATATATGTTTTAATACCCAAATTTTTTTCAAAAAATTTTAAAAAAAGTATTGACAAATAAATATTTTTTTGGTATAATATTTAAGTCAGCCAATGAGGAACGTTCTCGTTGCGGTAAATGCGGGTGTAGTTCAATGGTAGAATTCCAGCCTTCCAAGCTGGCCGTGTGGGTTCGATTCCCATCACCCGCTCCATCATATATGCGCCTGTAGCTCAGTCGGATAGAGCAACTGCCTTCTAAGCAGTGGGTCAGGAGTTCGAATCTCTTCAGGCGCGCCATTTAAATTATATGGTGGGTATAGTTCAGCTGGTTAGAGCGTCAGTTTGTGGCACTGAATGTCGTGGGTTCGAATCCCACTACCCACCC
>CAKSJU010000089.1 GCA_934463455.1 uncultured Clostridia bacterium
TTCGGACTTTTTTACATCCTTACTCTATTTGCTTACGGTAAAAAACGCAAACCCGTAAGGCATTATATCATCCTCTATAATAACATTGTTTCCGAGAATTTTTCCCTTACAATTATAAAAATCAACCATTTTATATTCATCATCAAGATATACAACCGGGTTTAAAATATTATCCTGAAATATGTTCCAAAGCCCCACCGACATTTCATTTTCGTTTTTCTTACATAAAATATAAAGTTCGGGCGCATTAAATCACATCGCAGGCAGCAGACGTTTCTGTAAAAATTCTATACCTGCAGCCAATTGTTTTTGTCTGTAATAATTTCTGAAAAGTCCCCGCTCCAAGCAAGAGTTGCTGCAGTTTCCGCTGCAAATGACGAAATCGGCAATTCCGTCGGTAATATTCATCACCGGCACTATAACTTTATACATACTTCTTACCTTCACTAATTTCCGCACTCTATGCTTATTTCGTTAAACATTTTAAGATAATTGTCTATTCCGTATGCCTTTTTTTTCTCACCCTTAATATCAAGCACAATATTTCCCTCGTGCATCATAACAGAGCGTGTTCCGTAGTCAACCGCATAACGCAGATTATGTGTTACCATAAGAGTTGTAATTTCTTTTTCGCGCACAATTCTTTCGGTAAGCTCCATAACAATATCACCCGATTTTGGGTCAAGAGCCGCAGTATGCTCATCCAAAAGCAAAAGCTCCGGACGTACAAGAGTCGCCATTATAAGCGACAATGCCTGTCTTTGTCCTCCCGACAGCGCACCCGCTTTTGTATTCATTCTGTTTTCCAATCCCATACCGAGAATTTCAAGCTGACTTCTGTATTCATTTTTTCTCTTATTATTAAGTCCCGAGGTCAATCCGTAGCACTTTGCCTTATTATCCGCCACCGACATATTCTCGAATATCGTCATTGACGGACAAGTTCCCACCGAAGGATTTTGAAACACACGCGCAATTTTCTTTGCCCGCTTGTAATTTTTTTGTTTGGTTATATCTTCTCCGTCCAAAATCACTTTTCCCGAATCCGGAACAACATCGCCCGACGCTATATTCAGCATGGTGGTTTTCCCCGAGCCGTTACTTCCGACAACCGCAACAAATTCTCCTTTTTCTATTGATATGTTAAAATCGGAAAACAAAGTTTTTTCGTCAATTGTCCCTTGATTGAATACTTTATTTATATGTTCAAGCTTCAGCATATTTCAAAATCCTTTCCTATTATTTCTACTCAAGCGTTTTAATTATGAAATCTTAGCTTTAAAAGTATCTGATTATTGTTTTACCTGTGTCTTATGCTTTAAAGGTGTTTTATTGAACATAAGCGTAACTATAAACAAAAGCGTAATAATCAAGTTTGTATCCGACGATTGGAAACCCGCACCTATTGCCGCGGTTATACAAGCCTTATAAATTACCATTCCGAACAAAACCCCGGTTGTAACTCTCATAAATTTCACTTTTTTAAATACCGTTGTTCCGATTATCACGGCAGCCAATCCCATAACCATAGTACCTGTTCCGGAGGTAATATCAAACTGCATGTTTCTCTGACAGCTTAAAGCTCCCGAAAGAGATACCAGAGCGTTTGCAATTGCAAGACCTATTATCTTTATTGTTCCCGGATTTTGGGCAAGAGTTACCACCAAACCTTCGTTGTCGCCCACACTCCGAAGCAAAAATCCCGATTTTGTACGCATATACCAATCAAGAATATATTTTGCCGCGAGCGTGATAAGTATTATCCATACAAGATATTTATAAGGTGCAAGACCGGACGGAATTTTTTCAAATACGGTAAATATTGTTTTTTCCTGCATAAGAAACTTATTCGGCGCACCTACTATTCTGTAGTTTATCGAATACAGTGCCGTCATCATAAGAATACCGGCAAGCAAATCTTTAATTTTTAATTTTACGTTTATAACTCCGGTAACAGCTCCCGCCAGTGCGCCGGCAAAAGCCGCCGCAAAAAGGCAAACCCACGGATTTACTCCCGCTGTCATAAGTGCCGTTGATACAGCCGCTCCAAGCGGGAATGTACCGTCTACCGAAAGATCCGGGAAATCGAGAATTTTATAACTTATATAAATTCCCAACGCCATTATTCCGTATATAAATCCCTGTTCAAATATTCCTATGATAATTCCGTCCACCGAAATGTTACCCCCCGTAAATTAGTTAACCGTTTCCGCTTTTACCGACAAATCACTCGGTATCTTTATTCCGAGATTCTCAGCTGCGGCTATATTAATTGTTATTTTGCTTTCTTTCAAGGTTTCGTAAGGAATTTTGTTAATGTCCTCGCCTTTTAAAACCTTTGCAGCCATTTCACCTGCCTGAACTCCCAACGCAACATAGTCAAGTCCGGCAGAAGCGATACATCCGTTTTTAACTTGTTCTTCCTCCGAGCCGAACACCGGTATTCCTTTTGCATTTGCTTTTTCCAAAACTGCCGAAAGTGCCGAAACAACGGTATTATCTGTCAAATTGGAAATACAGTCAACCTGTTTTAAGAGTATGTCTGCCGCTTGTGTTACTTCTGCCTGCTTTGCAATACCCTTATCTATTATTTCAAATCCGAATTCCGGTGCAAGAGATTTATAAAGCTCGATTGTGCTTATTGAATTAGCTTCACTTGTTGTATAAATTATACCTATTTTTTTAGCATCCGGCAAAATTGTTCTTATCAATTCCAGCTGATCCTTTACCGGAAGCAAATCACTTATTCCCGTAATTCCCTCCATAGGCTCTGTTTCCGAAACCGCGAGTCCCGCCCCGACAGGGTCTGATATTGCATTGAATATTACCGGAATATTCTTTTCCTTGCAGGCAACATAAAGCGCCTGTGCCGACGGTGTTGCTATTCCGCATACCAAATCCATTCCGCCGTTTGCGAAGCTTTGCGCAATCTGAGTGTTCATTGAGTCATTAGCCTGTGCAGCCTGATAATCTATCTCGAGGTTTTCACCCTCAACAAAGCCGTTTTCCTTAAGTCCCTCTATAAAGCCCTTGCGGCAGTTATCCAAAGAAGGATGATCCGCATACTGCGTAATACCTACTTTGTAAACCTTTGCTTCATTTTCCTTTGCTCCGTTTCCCGCCGAGCATGATGCCAGCATCATCGCAGCCATTCCCATTGCCAATACCTTTGTAATTCTTTTCATAATCTTTACTTCCTTTCAAAAAATTTTAATCATCTGTGTAAGTGTAAACTTCTTCACACTCAATATACTTTGTGTCAATTTCCGGATGCTTTTCTTTCAGAATTTCGCAAAGACGCATCATCCCGGCTCTTTCCGAGCCTATATGCCCCATAACCAGAATAGCCTTGTTGTATCCCAGCTGTGCATAATCTCTTGCCATTTCCCCGGTTGCCCACTCGCATATTTCTCCGGTAAGAACGAAATCGCTTTTTTCCAGCTCCTCCTCGACATGTCCCGGAGTTCCGAAGCAGCAGCTTATTTTATTCCCCTTTTTGTCCGGGCAGCCGGCAATTCTGATATGCTTAAGCCCGAGATTTTTCTCAAGCAGCACAGCAAGCTCTTTCGCCGTCATTTCCTCATCGGTTTCAAAGCGGGTTACTCCAAATATTTTATCCTTTATTGTCTTTCCTCTCAGTCCCGAAAATTTAATTTCGCCGTCATAAATCAAATCATTGTTAATTATATGAGCATGGTCATGGTATCTTGCCACGGTAACTTTGGAATTTTCAATAAATTCTTTCTTTTTCTTTGCCAAATCATTCGGCAGAGTATCATCCCAATGGTTATAGAAAACAGGCTCATGAACAATCAAAAAATTAATATTGCTCTCGACGCACTTTCTGATAACATCAGGTGTCGCAAACATGCTTATACCGATTTTTGTGATTTCATTTTCGGGATTTCCCGCCTTATATGTATCACATGTCTTTCCGTATTCCAACTTGCCGAAGTATTCCGACATTTCTTCAAAAAGATCAGATATTTTCATTTCAGCACTCTCCTTTCCGATTGTTAAAACAGCTAATTGTAAAACTTTAGTTTTATAATCAACTATATTGTTAAAAGATATAAAAAAGCTTTTGATAAAAGCTCCGCCTGCGGGCGTAGGAATAAGGTAGCATTTTTGATTTTCCGTCATTGCGTTTTACGCAATTTCCTACAAATTAAAAAATACCCTTTAAATATAAATTCAAAGGGTATAAATTAAGCTTTATTAAAAACAACTAATCTATTCTTACCTTCAAACTTATCTAATTTAATTCAATCTAATCTAATCTGTAACAAATTATATCACACCGGCATATTGTTTGTCAACTGTTTTTTAATTTTTCTTTTTATTTTATCGGTTTTTAAACAGCTTAGTCCCAAAAGCATTATTATCGGGAAAACAATACCCATAAGTATTCCTGCCTTCAGTCCCAGCTGTTCCGATGAAAGTCCCGCATTTTGAGCAAATTCTACAGCTTTGTTTATGTTCTGTACATTATCCGAAACTATTCCCGCAAGCCACGGACCGACCGAGCAGCCTATATCTCCGAACAACGCCATAACACCGAAAAGTGCCGCGCCTCCGTTCGGGAAGCATGCCGCGTTATACGAAAGAGTACCGGGCCACATCAGGCTGACCGAAAATCCCGTCAATGCGCAGGAAACAAGCGATATTAACGGATTCGGAGAAAATACCGTTACCAAATAGCACAGAATACACAAACCCGAGCATCCGAGAAGTGCTTTTTTCAAATCAAGCTTTTCTCCCTTTATTCCGTACCACATACGTCCGAGTGCCATGCAAAGTGCAAACATGCAGGGTCCCAAAAGGTCGCCCAAAACCTTTGATACGCCCAGGCCTTTTTGAGCAAAAAGACTTACCCACTGTGCCATTGTCTGCTCCGCCGCACCTGCTCCGAGCATAAGGATAAGACCTATCACAAATCCGCTTTCTTTAAGCAATTGCTTTATCGGCACTCTTGCTTCTTCGCAGGTTTCGGGCAGCGGCACTTTTGAAAATAAAAATATATTCACTATCGGAACTATCGCCCATACAACCGACAATATCTGCCAAACATCATAGCCGAATATCTTTATTACAAGAGTTGTGATAAGCACTACCGCAAGCTGACCCCAGCAGTAAAAAGAATGCAAAAGGCTCATTGCCGCAGAATTATCCTCCGACGGCAATCCGTCAACCACCGGACTTATTACAACCTCGATAAGTCCGCCGCCCATTGAATAAACAATCACCGAAATTACCAGAGCAAGATATGTATTGCTCATAAAAGACGGCAGTATTCCCAGCATAATCAGCCCTGCCGCACACAAAATATGTGCCGGGACAGCCGCATGCCGAAAACCTATCCTGTCTATTATCCTTGCCGCAATAATATCGACCGTTATCTGCGTAACAAAATTTATCAATACCAATGTGCCGAGATTTGTCAGCGACACTTTGTAGGTTTCATTAAAAACAATAAAAAGTATCGGCATAAAATTTACCACTATTGCCTGGGTAATATAGCCTATATAACAGGCAAAAAGCGTATGTTTAAAATTCATTTTTTTCATATTTGTTCCCTCACATTTTTTTACCATACTGCGTATCTTAATCATAAGAGGATTTTGCCAAATTTATTTTGGAGGCTATTCTTATGAATCAAGATGTTATATTTGCACTTTTTTTAACACTGTTTGCCGGTCTGTCAACCGGCATAGGATGTGTTATGTCACTCTTTGCCAAACGCACCAACACAAAATTCCTTTCTCTTTCTCTCGGATTTTCCGCCGGAGTTATGCTTTATGTTGCAATGATTGAAATTTTCAAAAAATCTCAGTTTTATCTTACACAAAGCTACGGAGAAATTAAAGGAAATTATTTTACGGTTGCTGCTTTTTTTGCCGGCATCATACTGATTGCTCTTATCGATTACTTTATCCCGTCTGCCGAAAGCGATATAGGCGCAGCCCCCGGCACCGAAAAACAAAATCAGCTTAAGCGAATGGGGCTTGTCACCGCACTTACCCTCGGCATCCACAATTTCCCCGAAGGAATGGTAACCTTTACTTCCGCACTCAAAGACCCCGGGCTTGGGATTGCTATTGCCGTAGCAATTGCGATACATAACATTCCCGAAGGTATAGCAACATCTCTTCCGATATACTTTTCAAGCGGAAACAAGAAAAAAGCATTCGGCATATCATTTCTTTCCGGTATGTGTGAGCCTATAGGCGCACTTTTGGGGTATCTTTTGCTCCGTCCGTTTTTCAATGATACAACTTTCGGAATAATTTTCGGAATGATTGCGGGTATCATGGTTTTCATTTCGCTTGAAGAGCTTTTGCCGATGGCTCATGAATACGAAAAAAGCAAGATTACAATTATCGGAGTTATCCTCGGAATGGCAACAATGGCATTAAGCCTTTTAATGCTGCTCTGACAAAAGCCTAAAAAATCATACAGATTTTCTGCGTTTTCTCAAATCCTTAAAAAAATCCGACAAAAGACCGGCGCACTCTTTTTCCATTATTCCGCCGAAAACCTCCGTATCATGGTTGAACAATCCGCTCTCGAATAAGTTCAATCTGCTTCCCGCGCAGCCTGCCTTGCCGTCATACGCTCCAAAAAAAACTCTGTCTATTCTTGACTGAATAATAGCTCCCGCACACATCGGGCAAGGCTCAAGTGTAACATATAAATCACATCCGAAAAGCCGCCATCCGCCGAGCTTTTTGCAAGCCTTGTCTATTGCAATCAGTTCGGCGTGACAAAGGCTGTTTTTTTTTGTTTCCCGCTTATTGTACGCTCTTGCAATAATCTCTCCGTCTTTTACAATCACCGCACCGATAGGCGTTTCATCCGCTTTTGCGGCTTTTTTTGCCTGTTTCAGTGCTTCTTTCATATATTTTATTTCCATCCGAAATATGCCGCCTCCAATCGGTAAATCGGCATACCGAGTTCGCTGAACTTCGCTTCGTATTCCGTCATTACATTGTCTTCAAACTCCGAATTGTGCAAATCAAAGGTTATATTCGAAAGCTTGTAATTTTCCGCCGCAAAGGAATTTAACGAAAATTCAAACAGATTTCTGTTATCCGTTTTAAAACATATCAAATCTCCGTATTCCAAAACTTTTTTATATACATCAAGAAAATTCTTATGCGTCAGACGGCGTTTTGCCTGACGGCGTTTTTTCCACGGATCGGAAAAATTAAGATATATTCTCTCTATTTCTCCGTATTCAAAATATTTTTCCAGCTCGGCGGCATTACCCACAAAAAATCTCACGTTATCCGTTTTTTTCGCCTTGCTCTTTTCCATCGCCATAACAACAACATCTTCAAACAAATCCATTGCCACATAATTAACATCGGGATGCTTTTGTGCCATACCGGTTATAAATCTGCCTTTTCCGCAGCCGATTTCAAGATGTACGGGGTTGTTGTTTCCGAATATTTCACTCCATTTACCTTTTTCTTCTATCGGATTTTTCACCCAATATTCCGAACACGCTTCCATTCTGACTCCGCAGTTTTTCTTTTTTCTTATCCTCATTTGCATATCCTCTCGTTTTTTTGCTTTACTTACATATTATATATTATAAACCATAAAAAGGCAAGAGAAAAATATATTTTTTTACATCTGTTGGATTTACAACATACTTTTTTATGATATTATGTTATAATATATTTAATTTTATTGTAGCATAAGGAGAGAACAAATATGAATATTACAAATGATATAAAATATATCGGAGTTAACGACCATGACATAGATTTATTTGAAAGTCAGTATACGGTTGAAAACGGAATGGCTTACAATTCATACGTGATACTTGATGACAAAATCGCTGTCATGGACACTGTAGATATTCACTTTGCCGATGAATGGATGGATAATCTGCAAAAAGTGCTTGACGGAAAAACACCCGATTACCTTATTATTCAACACATGGAGCCCGATCACTCGGCAAATATCGGGAAGTTCATGGATACTTACAAGGATGCTGTCATTGTATCTTCTTCAAAAGCATTTGTTATGATGAAGAACTTTTTCGGAACTGATTTTTCCGAAAGAAGAATAGTTGTCGGCGAGGGCGACACTCTGGAACTCGGTAAGCATATTTTAAATTTTGTTGCTGCACCCATGGTACACTGGCCCGAAGTAATTGTCTCATATGACAGTTGGGATAAAGTTCTTTTTTCCGCCGATGCTTTCGGTAAATTCGGAGCATTGGACATTGAGGAGGATTGGGCATGCGAGGCACGCCGTTACTACATCGGCATAGTCGGAAAATACGGAGTTCAGGTACAATCGCTTTTGAAAAAAACTGCATCACTCGACATTGAAATTATTTGTCCGCTGCACGGTCCGATACTTAAAGAAAATCTCAACTACTATCTTAATCTTTATAACATATGGTCGTCTTATTCGGTTGAAAGCGATGGAATTGTAATAGCATATACTTCCGTATACGGCAATACAAAAAAAGCTGTTGAGCTTCTTGCCGAAAAGCTTTACAGCAAGGGCTGTCCGAAAGTAGTTGTAAACGACCTTGCAAGATGTGATATGGCAGAAGCGGTTGAAGACGCATTTCGCTACGGAAAAATTGTACTTGCCACAACAACCTACAACGGAGACGTTTTCCCGTTTATGCGCGAATTTATCAATCATCTTACCGAGCGCAATTTCCAAAATAAAACAATTGCCTTTATTGAAAACGGAAGCTGGGCACCTACCGCTGCAAAGACTATGAAAGGAAGCTTTGAAAAAAGCAAAAATATTTCTTATGTCGATACCGATGTCCGCATACTCTCGGCATTAAATGATGAATCAATAGCTCAGATAGAGAAACTTTCGGATGAGTTATGT
>CAKSJU010000090.1 GCA_934463455.1 uncultured Clostridia bacterium
AACAAGACAGGATATACCCCGAAAGAATATATAAAACAATCTAAGTTTTTATGAGGTAAAATGGGTTGTAGCAAAATAATTTCATTTTTGCTACAGCCCATTTTAACCGTAAATCTTATCTTTTGCCTCTTTCATTTCTCTAAAGCTTTTCAGGAAATAATCTACATTATCTAGTGTTATAGATTCCCAAGGTGCCGTCATAAAGCCTTTCGCGCTGTCCGCTTTAGCATTTGTTTTGTAATGATCTAAAGTGTCTTCCGCATTATATTTGTTATATCCCCATATTGACATAGCTGGGACAACAAAGTGTCCGTCATTTGCAGCCTTAATTCCCATTCTTACAGATTTATATGTGTATCTTAACGCGGAGCTTGGCTCGGGTTACGAATGGTGGAAGAATTTTTATGAATTTCACAAGCTTGCCATAGATGAGCTTGAAGCTTTTGATTATGAGGAATATAAGGCAAACGGGTATAAAGTGAACAAGCTCGGTGATTTCCCGCTGAAGCTTGAAACAAAGCCCGAATAATACGCTCAATAAAAAGCAATTCTGTTATAGACAAGGATAAAAAGATTTGATAAAATATTTTCAAACAGTAAATTGCGAAAGGGTGCAGGACTATGTTTTATACAAATCCGGAAATTCTTGGAAATTATACTGCCGAAAATAGATTATGGCAGGGAATACCGAGCATTGAGGTAACAAAAAACGGAAGGATATTTGTGACTTTTTATTCGGGAGTGACCGAAGAGGCAATAGGTAATTATGTTGTGCTGATAAAATCAGATGACGGAAAAACGTTTTCGGAGCCGATTGCGGCGGCATTTAAAGAGGGACATCGCTGCTACGACCCATGCTTGTGGATAGATCCGTTAAACCGCCTTTGGTTTACATGGGCATGCGCGCCCGAACAGGCGGTATACGGAGCGGTATGTGAAAATCCGGATGCGGAAGTCTTAAAATGGAGCGAAATAAAGAAAATCGGAAACGATGTAATGATGAACAAACCGATTGTAAGAAAAAACGGCGAGTGGCTGTTCCCCATTACGGTATGGGCACAAAATGTTTGGGCGGGCGGAGTTAAAAGCTCAGCAGATTCGGATAAAAAAGCTTTTGCGTATTTAAGCTACGATGACGGTAAGAGCTTTCATAAGCTCGGCGGAGTTGACGCTCCGCAGCGCTCCTATGATGAACATATGATAGTTGAGTTGAATGAAAATGAGCTGGCAATGTTTATAAGAACTCATTACGGTATTGCAGTGTCGTATTCGTATGACGGCGGAAGCACATGGACAGAAGCAAAGGACAGCGGATTAGGAGGTCCAGATTCACGTTTTCATATTCGGAGATTAAAGTCGGGAAGACTTTTGCTTATAAATCATTATAATTTTAAGGGCAGAAACAATCTTACGGCTATGCTGTCGGAGGATAACGGAAAAACCTGGAAATATAAGCTTTTGCTTGACGGCAGGGATGATGTTTCATATCCGGACGCGGCGGAAGCGACCGACGGATATATTTATATTACATATGACCGCGAGCGGGGCGACTGTAAAAAAACATTAGAGGAAGCGTACTCGTGCGCAAGAGAAATACTGATAGCGAAAATAACCGAGCAGGATATAATAACCGGGAAAATAACCGATAAAAACAGCAGACTCGGAGTAATTGCATCAAAGCTTGGAAAATACAAAAATGAAAAGGATAATCCTTACTGCGAAATAAAGCGATACAGCGATAACGAAATCTGTACATTATTGTCGGATAAAAATGCAGAGGATATTGTTTTGATATTATTTGAAAACTATGAAATCAACTGCATGAATATGTATAAAATCGACAGTAAGCGAATGGATTGTCTAATAGATAAGCTTAAAAACGGGTGCAAAAACCGGGAACAGGTCATTTATGAATTGATTAAGCTTATCCGCGGAGTTAATGTAAAAGAAAATGAAGATATTCCGATTGTGTCTGCGGTTAAGAAAATTATAGAAAAAGAAATGAATCGAAATATAACCCTGGACGAAATTTCCGAAGCTATGAATATGAGTAAATATTATTTATGCCATATTTTTAAAAAGACAACCAATATGACCCTGACAGACTGGAAAAATTATCTGAAAACGGAAAAGGCAAAAAAGCTGCTTGTAAGCAGTGATTTGAAGATGGTTGATATAGCGCTTGAATGCGGTTTCGGCAGTGCAAGTTATTTTTCGGAGATGTTTGCAAAAAGAGAAAAAATAACACCGGAAGCATATCGGACATTGATGAGGAACACTCAAACGGAAGAGAAAAGTGCTATTTTAAAAAGTATGCTGACGGAATTTGAATTTTTGGATACGGATATTGAAAGCATTAAGAGAAACGATAAAATAAAAACGTATTTTATTGCGCGTCCGAGTGAAGATTTTAAATTTTTACATGAAACTGCCGTTACGGAATTTCATGGCAGGCTGATTGCGGCATGGTACAATAATAAGAAAACAGAGCTTCGCGGATATACGCCGATAAGATTTGCGGTGTCGGAAAACAATGGTGTGAGCTGGAACTTACCGAAAACGGTCGCAGGGGACTTAAGCGAAAAAATATTGTATTGCCCTCCGGTATTCGGTACGGAAGATGACAAGCTGTATATGCTTCTCAATCAAATGACTGCTCCGGACCATATACATTCTTTGGATTTGTATGTTTATAACGAGGAAAAAAACGAATTTGAATTTATATGGTCAAAGCCCGTTCCCTTTAAATTAAATACCAATGTGTATGAAATGAGCAACGGAAAATTAATTATGCCGGGCAGATTCGGCGAACTTGACGGCTTTCCGCAAATTCCGGGGGTTTTGATTTCCGACAGCGGAAAAATTGATGCACAGTGGAGACAGATTAAAATTACCGAGGACAAATATCTGCCGGATAATTCGGAATTTATTCATCCGGAGGTATCATTGATTGCAGATAAAAATAAAATATATGCTTTTTGCAGAAACGACCAAAGAGATGTACCTATAGTATTTTTATCGGAGGATTACGGCGAGCATTGGAGCGGTGCGTATACTTCGGATATTCCGTTTTCAAGCTCAAAAATATATTCCGGTACATTATCTGACGGCAGAAATTATGTAATAGGAAACTTCAAGCCGGACAGGAAAGCGTTGTATATTCTCTTCAGCCGCAGCGGAGAAATGAAATTTAATAAAGGATATATTTTGCAGGACGGTTTTTCCGAGGAATTGAACTGGGGGTATCAGTGGTCGTATCCTTCCGCATATGAAAGTGGCAAAAAGCTTTATGTAAGCTATACCGTTTCATATAACGAAAATCAGGAAAGGGGCGCCGTTATTTCGGTGATTGATACAGAAAAAATATGAATGATTAAAAGGCGGGAAGCAAAAATAATTGCTTTCTCGCTTTTTTTGTGTTATAATAAGGCTGTACGGAATTAATAGGATGGAGGAATTTTCGGTGAAGAAGACATTTGTCACGGTTATGCCGAATCATATAGGTGCATTTTTAAAAGCAAGCCGCTGCTTTGCGGCAATCGGCGTTAATATTACCAGGGTAAGCTACAATAAGGCTGTGGATTCTCATATGCTTTTTATTGACGCGGAGGGAACTCCGGAGCAGCTTAACCTGGCTGCCGAAAAGCTTGCCGAGATAGGTTATCTGCAATGTGATGAAAACGGAAAAAATGTGATTTTGATAGAATTTAAGCTTCATGATGTTCCGGGCAGCGTTACCGATGTTCTGGAACTTATAAGCGAATTTAATTTTAACATTTCATACATAAGCTCACAGGAAAACGGCTCGGATTTTCAATATTTTAAAATGGGCATTGTTGCCGGTGACAACGAAAAAATAGATAAATTTCTTGAAGAGGCGAAAAAGCTGTGCGGCGTTCGGGTTATAGATTATAATCATGCGGATAAAATTTACGATAACAGCGTATTTTATATACATTTTGTAAATGAGCTGGCATCCCTCATGCAAATTTCAGCCGATTCAAAGGAGGGCTTGCTTGTCAATACAAACCTTGCCATGCAGCAGCTTGACGATTCGGGAGTATCGCCGTATCGCACCTTTGACAGCATCAGCAGGTTTTGCGAATTACTTTCAAAGGCTCGCGGAACGGACTATCAGCCGAGGATTTCGACGCACAGCGTTACCGAAAATACCGATATTATTTTGATTGAGCCGCCCTGCGGGAGCAATACCGCTATAATAAGAAGCATGGGGCAATACTTGTTTGTGGATACGGGGTATGCTTATTGCAGCAGGGAAATGTATAATATTTTCCGTGAGCTTATTCCCGAATTTGACAGCATTAAAAAGCAGGTTTTTGTAACTCATGCCGATGTCGACCATTGCGGACTTGTTCCGGATTTTGATGTGGTTTATGCGGGAGTCGGGACGGCAGAATGCCTGAGGTTAGAGTATGAGAACGGAAACGGCTTCAGAGAGCTTAATCCCTTGCATAAGCCGTATATTCAAATTTGTAAAATATTGACCTCATACCGACCGACCGATCCGAAAAAAGTCAAAATTGTCGGGACAGAGCCGATTGATGAAAGTGCTCTTGCAAGAAGCGGATTTTTTGATTTCGGAGAATTGCATTTTGAGCTGTATCGCGGCAGGGGCGGACACCTGCCGGGAGAATCGGTTTTGATAGACTATGAACATCATATTGTTTTCAGCGGAGATATTTATGTGAATATGAAAGATATGACGGCGCAGCAGGCACAATATAACCGATATGCACCGATTTTAATGACCTCCGTAGATACAGACCCGAAATTGTGCGCCGAAGAGCGCAAAGCGATTTTTGCGCGTCTGGGAGCGGGAGCTTGGCAGATATTCGGAGGGCACGGCGGAAAGAAAACATATGTTGTGGGTGAAAAGTAATATAGTGAGAGGATGTCCGGAAGTTTTTTTCTATCCCCTAAAAAGGCGGTGTACAAAAAGTACGCCGCCCATTTGTTTTTTATCTGCCTTTTTTAAAATTCGACGGGGTAGTGTTAAACCGTTTCATAAAGCAATCGTTAAAATTTCTGAGACTTTGAAAACCGCTTTCATAAGCGATATCTAAAATTTTAAACTCCGTATCCTCTTCAAGCAATGCCAGCGCCGCTTCCATGCGATAGGTGTTTAGAACATCTTTAAAGGACATGTTGAATATCGACTTGAAAAGCCTGGAAACGTAGTGGTAATCATATCCCAAAAGCTCGGAAATATCCGATAATTTAATATCTTTTTTATAGTTGTTTGATATAAAATCAATTATTCTTGCCGCGGAGGAAAAACGTTTGTTGTTAATATCCTTTGTTTCGGCGGAGGCTGAATATTGACCGCATATTGCGTAAAGGCATGCTTTGAGCATATAAAAAGACGGCATGCCGTTATCATTTATCAGTTGATTTTCAATTAATTCGTAAACGGATTTATCACACTCAAATTCAAAGCTTCCTGTTTTTCCGCGGATTTCCCGCATAAAAGCATTTACGTAGTCGCCGGAGAATACACAAACCCAATACCGGCTGTTTTCCGCCGGGCGGTATTCATGTATTTCATACGGCAGACACAGTCCGCATTCGTTTTCACTTAATATTCTGCTTTCTCCGTTTATCGTACAATGTACGCAGCCTTTCAAAACAGTAATAAATTCAAGTCCCTTATGAAAATGCGCTTTCCATATTTCATCCGTATAAAAGCTTTTGTTAAAATTTTTGTTTGCCGAGTTATCGGGCTGATGAAATGCAATCATGTTTTTTCCCTCTTTAAGATAAATTACTGCTTATATTATACAACATTCGGCGAGAAAAAGTCAATATTTTGTTATAATATATAATCAGTATAAAACAAACAGGAGGGACAGATATGTTTATCAGGGATTATGTTTTTGAAAGGAAGCATCGCGAATACCGCCGCGATATAAACGTAAATATGGCGGAGGAGTTCAAAAAGCGGGGATTTGACACAAAAGAGCGGACAACGCGCGTGTTTGAATGGGTAATGAAAGAAGAAATACCGGTAATACTTGAAAATGAAAAAATTTGTTTTCTGCGAACAATAAAAAAAATACCGGAATGTTATACGCCCGAGGAATATAAGGAAATTACCGGACAGTATGATTATTACAGCTATCCGTCGAATTATTGCCCCAACTATGCAAAAGCTATAGAAAAAGGCTTGCTGGAGCTTAAAAAAGGCGCGGATGAATATGCAAAGCGAATGATTGACGCGGTAATTGATTTGTCGGACAGATACAAAGCCGAAGCGGAGCGAATCGGCCGGACGGATATTGCAAAAAATCTTGAACAGGTTCCGAGATACGGAGCGAAAACCTTTGCGCAAGCACTGCAAATGTTCAGAATTTTATATTTTGCATTGAGATATGAGGGCAGCAACCATATAACCTTAGGAAGATTTGACCAATATATGTACCCCTATTACAAATCGGACATTGAAAAGGGGATTTTAACAGAAGCTTCGGCTTTGGAGCTTTTGGAGGATTTTTTTGTTTCGTTTAATAAGGATTCCGATTTGTATCCGGGTGTTCAAGAGGGAGATAACGGACAAAGCATGGTTCTCGGCGGGATTGACGGCGACGGGAATGACGTATTTAACGAGCTTTCCTCCCTTTGCCTTAAAGCGTCGTATAACAATAAAATGATTGACCCGAAGATAAACCTGCGCGTCGGAAAAAATACTCCGCCGGCGCGGTACACCGAGGCGACAACGCTTACAAAAGCCGGTCTGGGCTTTCCTCAATACTCAAATGACGATATTGTGATACCTGCGCTTGAAAAGCTCGGATATGAGCCGAGTGACGCCGTGGACTATGTTGTGGCGGCATGCTGGGAATTTATAATTCCGAAGGTCGGGACGGACATTCCGAATATAGACGCAGTTTCTTATCCGACAGCGGTAGATGCGGCACTGCACAAATATCTTGAAAGCTGTGCGGACTATGATGAATTTTTCGGATATGTCTGCAATGAATTGAATAAAGAAACGGAACGAATATGTTCGAAATGGAAACGAATATATGTGGTGCCTGCTCCATTTATGAATTTGTTAATGGATTGTGATATTTACGACGGCGGAAAATATAATAATTTCGGTCTGCACGGAGCCGGAATATCCACTGCGGCGGATTCCCTGGCTGCAATTAAAAAATATGTTTTTGAAACAAAAGAAATCAGCGCAACGGAAATTATCCGTGCTGTTGACAATAACTTTGACGGTTATCCGGAGCTTTTGCATAAGCTGAGATATGAAACTCCCAAGCTCGGAAACAACGATGATTTTGTTGATGATATAGCCGTAAAGCTGCTTGACGCATTTTCAAAAAGTCTTGAGGGCAAAAAAAATTCGCTTGGCGGGATATACAGAGCGGGAACGGGCAGTGCCATGTTCTATTTGTGGAAAGCGAATGAAATCGGCGCGTCGGCAGACGGAAGACTGAAAGGCGAGCCGTTCGGAGCGAATTTTTCGGTAAGCCTTTTTGCAAACGTAAAAGGTCCCGTTTCGGTAATAGCTTCGATGACAAAGCCGCATTTTGAAAGGGCAATCAACGGCGGTCCGCTTACGCTGGAATTTCACAGCAGTGTTTTTTCGGAAAGTGACGGAGTTCAAAAGGTCGGAGCGTTGGTAAAAAGCTTTATCGACAACGGCGGACATCAGATACAATTAAATACTGTCAACCGCGAAGAACTGCTTGATGCACAAAAGCATCCCGAAAAGCACAAGCATCTGGTTGTAAGAGTATGGGGCTGGAGTGCATATTTTGTGGATCTCGATAAAGAGTGGCAGGATCATATTATTGCGCGTCAGGAGTATTCGGTATGAACGGAATGATTTTTGACATAAAGGAAATGGCTGTTCATGACGGACCGGGGATAAGAACAACGGTATTTTTTAAAGGCTGCCCGCTGCGCTGCATATGGTGTCACAATCCCGAGGGGTTGAAAAAGGAGCGTCAGCTTATGTATAAGCAGGCGAGGTGCCGGCATTGCGGACTTTGCATGAGAAAATGTACTCATGAGGACTGCCGGCAGTTCGGGCGGTGTCTGCATATATGCCCGGAAAATTGTCTTGCGGCATCGGGCGAGGAAATTGAAGCAAAAGAGCTTTCCGCAAGGCTTAAAGCTTCCGCAAGAGTGTTGTCGGATTCGTTCGGCGGAATAACATTTTCCGGAGGCGAGCCTCTTTTTCAGCCGGATTTTTTAATTGAGCTTTCGGAAAATCTGAAAGATTATCATTTATGTATTGAAACAAGCGGTTATGCGGAGCCTGAAATTTTCAAATCGGTTGTCGGGCACATGGATATGGTCATAATGGACGTAAAGCTTGCCGACAGCGAGATGCACAGAAAATATACAGGAGTGGGAAATGAAAAAATTCTGGAGAACTTCAAATATCTGAAAAGCTGTAAAAAGCCGTATCTTATCCGAACTCCTTTAATTCCGGGTATTACGGACGGAGAGGAAAATCTTGCGGCGATAGAAAAAATAATAGGCGGCAGCAAGTGGGAACAGCTTCCGTACAATTCTTTTGCAAAGACAAAGTATAATATGATGGGGATGGAGTACAAGTACAAGTAACAATTACAGTGATGGATGTTAAAAAGCTCCGGAACGCAAGAAAAGAAGAGAAAACACCTATTACAGAAAAAAATAATCGTTGCAGTCCGGTCTTTTTTAGGTAGAAAAATCAAAAAATGATTTTTCATAGAA
>CAKSJU010000091.1 GCA_934463455.1 uncultured Clostridia bacterium
TATATCATCTTGGAGGTTTCGTAAAGAGTTTACACAAAATTCGGGATTGACTCGACTCAAATATCAGCTAGTTCACAATCTGAGCATCTGCCGCTTCACCGGACGGTCCGTTTTTTTAGCAAGCCTGGATAACATCTTTCTTGGCAGTACCATGGAGGGCGGCTATACATGCCGCTGCTTTGACTATCACGGAAAAACCTCAGTTTTGAAAATTATTAAATTGTTTATGAAAATCAACATGTTTATTTCTTTTCGCTTGACAACTTTTGTATTAAGTGCTAATATTAATATATGTCTGAATAAGGAGGAATACGGTGTGATGTTACATCTTGACAACGTTAACATTATTTCATTCGGCATTAAAAAAATAACCTCATCCGACTGGCTGAATCTTGTAAATAAGTCTGTATTTTTTCACAGGATGTATTATTTTTACGATTCAGGTGTCTCGGGTATATGCCGCAACAAAGAAATTATCGAGTTTAAACCGAGGGCATTTTATTTTGTTCCAAGTAATTCCTTGATTAAGTTCAACCTAAATACAGATGAGCATATAAATCATTTTTATATTGACTTTTCGACACAAGAAATATCTTTTGCCGAAAAAGTATTTACAATGAGCTTTAAAGACTACCCTTATTTAGAGAGCTTCTTAAGCTTTGTGATTTCTTACAGTGCCGAACACAACATAGAAAATGTACCCTATACTCATCGGTACGTCCTCGGTCAAAATGATGAACCGTTAATAAACGGTATAAAAAGCATCCTCACAACATTTCTAATCTTATTGAGTGAAAACAATAAGATTTATAAAACAAGCATGAATTCTGTTGAGAAAGCCGTAAGTTTTATTCAAGCCAACTACTCAAGAAAAATACTATTGGATGAATTATGCAGCGTTGCCTACCTGTCTAAAAATCAGCTTATACGAAGATTCAAAGTGCAGTACGGCACAACTCCACATAATTATATTATTAACTATAAAATGCTTATCGCAACAAATATGATACAATCAAATTTTTCGTTATTTGAAATAGCGTCTTTTTTGGGATATGAATCCGTATCATCTTTTTCAACCGCGTTTAAAGCACATTTCGGCTTTCCTCCGTCGAAATTAAAACAAGACGACAACTCATTAAAACCTTATTGATAAAATAATCCGTGACTGACTTTTATATGTCTAAGGGAGTGCATAAATGCACTCCCCGATTTATCTTCCGAAATAACCGTCCTCAAATTCTTTTATACGCTTTTCCATAAGCTCTATTGCAGGCTTAAGATATTTTGCGCCGGCATAATATTCAACCATCATAACACCCGAGCTTTTCGTCAATCTGTCATGTATTCCGAAATAATTGTCAATCAAAAATATTGCATATTTTGATACCCTCAAATTGCCGTAAACATGCTCTCTCTGATTCCCTATGCTTTCAATAGCAACCGAATATCCGTCAACAATTGATTTTTTTATATCCCCATCCGAGAATACAAGCGTATGCGCATCGCCTGCGTGTTCAACCCCTCTTATATGTGTGTTATGGCAATCCGTTGAACCGACAATCGGAACTTTTATGCCCCTTGTCCGCATTTCGTTATATACAGCGAGCTGAATATTATTCTTATCCTGTTCTATACCGCTCATAAGCTCATAGGCATCAAAATACCCTCTTTTAAACACCTCCAAAACAACATTAATCGGTGTGTTATAGCTATCACAAACTTCCCAGAACGGGTGAGCAAAAATACACAGACCGCCGACATTCCTTATCATGTCGCATATGACCTTATGGAATGCAAGCTGCAAAGCCTCCTTGCTATCCATATCCGGGTAATTTTTTGCATCATTCTTTACTGCTTTTATAAAGCCGTCATAATCATCTGTAATCTGTTTGTTTACGCTCGAACTTCCTCCGAAATTCACTATATGAATCCTGCCGTCGAAGTTTTCGTGAACTTCTTCGCCCAAAAATGCTTTAAAGCCTGTATTCAGTTCATTTAATTTTTCGACAGCTCTTTTTGACGAATCAAAAAATCTATGGTCGGTAATTGCACAAAAATCATTGCCGAATCTGCGCATATTCGATACGACAATCTCAGGATTTTCATTACCGTCCGAAAATACAGTATGTAAATGCAAATCCCCTTTCAGCGGTCGTCTGCAATACAAATCCTCTTTCAAAGAATACATATAAAAGCGCGTCATTTCCTCCCTTTTGTGAAGATTCCAATACTTTTTGTATCCAAGCTTAACCTCGTCCAAATAATCGTACTGTTTTGCATCTGCTCTGACTCTTATGCACCACTTTTGTTCACCGATAAATTTATACTCAAATTCAAGAACTCCGTTTTTGGGATACATCTCAAATTCTTTATATTTATATCCGTCTAATGTAAAATCATCATTAATCGGGATATCATGAATTTCCATTGGGCAGACCGAAACATAATATTTAACTTCATCAATAAAATTCAAATATTCGGTCTTGGCTCTGATTTTAACCTTTGTGATTTTATCTGCCTCAACTATTGACGGAAAAATGTCAAAATTAATCAACTCATCTCTCATGTATGTTCAGCCCCTTTATTGTGACTTTTAAATTATATTTTTAAAAATGCTCATCTATAAATATTTCCCTTTTCGGAAAGAGTTGGGACAAGTCACATTTCTTGTTATATATTTCAAGCTCGGGAACCAACTCGTATTTTTCATATCTGCCCATAATTAATGAAGAAAATGCACGAATTGTCATCTTTGCATCAATGTTTTCTCCGCCGCGAGTTACCTTTCCGTTCTCTATGGTAAATATATCATTATTCCATGGGCAATATTCATCTTCTATTTCAATCGTTAAATTTTCTTTTGGAGTTCTCCGTTTCAAAATTTCATATACGTCAACCACTCTTGTACTTCCCATATACTCAATTTCTCTGTCTGTATTTCTTTTGCCCCAACCCCCGTTAAATTCACAAAAGGCACTCAAATCATCATTACACGAAACTATAACTCTGTCCGAATAATCCTTCAATGTTGAAAAATAGTTCAGAATACCCTCTATGCCCGAAATGTCCGAATACCAAAAATCATGCACTTGTATATCCTGTATTTTATCCTCATATGTTTTTATGCTGTAACTTACATATCCGTCCGGACTGCCGTTTGTATAATGAACATATGGGAAAACCGATTTGGAGTACGGCTTGATTTGTTCAAAAAAGCTGTCCCACTTTTTACTTACAATGCAAAGATTTTTATTTTCGATGAATTTATGATAAATATTCTTAACATCTTCTTTCATCTTATCCGAACCGTCAAAATGCCTGATTTCACCGGTCATTTTTGCATGAATCATCTCTGTTGGAATTTTCCATTTTGTGATTTCGGCAGTAACTTCATAGCCGAACTTTCTGTAATAATCGCCTCGGAAAGGGTAAAGATGAGAAATAATCTGCCCTTCTTCCCTCATCATTTCAAATGCCCGTTTATAAATTTTTTTAATTGCCCCCTTCCCTCTTGCCTCTATACTCGAAACAACGTTTCCTATGCCTGCCATTTTAACCGGTTTTCCGTCGAATAAGACCTCATACTTATATATCTCCATTGCGGCTATGACATCGTTTTCAAATGCGCCTAACCTGATAAAACCTCTTTCCTGTGAAGCCATTGCTTTATCTCTTTCCACCGCTTCATTAATAGCTTCATCCGTTACAGGTAAAAAAAACAGAACAGAAGATAATTGTTTAAATTTTCTTATTTCTTTACCGTAAAACTCTCTTATCTCCAAAATCATTACACACCCTTTTCATGATTATTCTTGAAATTATTATAACAAAGGGAAATTTAAAAGTCAACCACAAAAATCACCACATTGTTTATGAAAATCACTGTATTTTTTTATTTACCTTGACATCAAGCATTTAAAAATGTTAATATTTAAAAAATAATTAACATTTATGAGGTGGTTTTCAAATGTTTAAAATATCTGCACCGGACAATATAACAGTCGGTATTAACTGTTCGGTTGACTTCAGTATCGATATTGCATCCTCCGAAGATATTGATGCGGTAATCGAATTTCAAAGCTTTTCGGATATTGAAGTTAAATGCATAAACTGCTCTTATACTTCAAAAGACGGTGTTGACGAAATAAAGTCCGTCAAATTTTATAAAGGAATCACAAAGACTGTTTGGTGTTATGCGAAATCCCGCAAAAAATGTACTATAGGCGAAAAAATCGGGAGTTTGGTAATATCTTCTTTTGGCAGAATTTTATTTGAAAATGACCTTTCAATATATGCTGATGACATTGTAACAGCAGGAAAACTTCACTACTTGAATTCAAAACTCGGAATAAAAGACGAAGTTATTCCGCCTTACGTTCCCGTTTGTCAAACCGGTAATACAATCAAAATTCTCGGGAGAGAATATCATCTTAACAACATAGGTCTGCCCTCGAGAGTAGTCAGTTATTTCAATCAAAATATTAGGATTTGTGACACGGCAACGGACATTATTTCAAAGGAAATAAGCTTTGATGTGGGCGATGAGGTTTTCGTAAATGCCGATAAAGAAATATATAACTGTGATACATACAGTCTGCAAAAATTCAGTAACGAGAGCGAAAACTTTATTCTGAATATTACCGCAAAATTTGAATTTGACGGTTATGCCGGGTATCAAATGGAATTAATACCAAAAACAGATATGCACTTGAATGATATTTGTCTTAATATTCCAATTTCAGAATTTTGCCAAAAATATTTTATGGGTCTTTCAAAACAAGGAGGATATTTTGATAAGACTTTGAACTTTAAATGGAACGCAGAGCTAAATCAAGATTGTTTTTGGGTCGGAAATGTAAATGCCGGCGCAAAGTTTTTGTTTAAATCAGATAATTATAAACGGCCGCTTGTCAATATTTATTATTCGATGTCACCGCTGAATCTGCCTGCATCGTGGAATAACGGCGGAAACGGAGGAATAAAGTATAAAGATAATGCATTTATCTCATATACAGGAAATATTGACTTAAAGCAAGGCGAAAAGGTGCGTTTTGATTTTGATATTATCGCCACACCGCTGAAAGAAATCGACTTAAAAAAACAGATGAATATGCGTATATTTCATAAATATACAAAGGTTGAAAACTGGATTGAGGAAGCGGCTTCTGTCGGGGCGAATATAATTAACATACACCACGGCAACGATTTAAACCCGTTTATCAACTATCCATTTGTTGAAAAGGACGCATTGCGCGACTTTACAGAAAAGGCGCACAAAAAAAACATTTTGGTAAAATTATATTATACAATTCGTGAGTTTTCAATCTATGCAAACGAATTTAGGGCATTTAGGGATTTGGAATATGAGATATTTATGAAAAACTCAGATATCAATCAAGATCTGTTATGGCAGGGCGAGATGAAAAAATGGATGAAGGATAATGTGGGTGATGATGTCATCCCCGCTTGGCGCGAAAATTTAAAGGGTGATAAATATCATGATTCGTTTGACGCTTCGATTATTACCGACGGTCAATCGAGAATGGCTAATTTTTATATTGCCGGATTACAAGAGTTGATTGATTCCTGTGATATTGACGGTCTGTATATAGATGATGCTGTTATCGACCGCCAAACGTTGAGACGCGCAAAGAGAGTAATGTCACAAAAAAAGAATTTCATTGATTTTCATTCATGGAATCACTTCGATTCGCGCGCAGGATATACAAGTTCATCTTTGTTATATATGGAATTGTTCCCATATATCGATAAGCTGTGGCTCGGTGAGGATTTTGATTACAACAAGCCTTTTGATTATTGGCTGATTGAGATAAGCGGAATACCGTTCGGACTGATGAGTGAAATGTTGCAAAACGGAGGAAATCAGTGGGAGGGACTTAACTTTGGTATGACAAACAGATTCGGCTGGCTTGAGGGTTTTTCACCGGAAGCTGTCTGGAATATCTTTGACAAATATTTATCCGATACCGAATTGGTTGGATTTTGGCATGGCAAAAATCCGGTTGTTCTCAGCAATCATAATATAAAAGCATCTTTATATACAAAGCAGAATGCCGATTACATCGTTGTCTCAAATCCTACCGATTCCGTTCAAGAAACAATGATATCATTCAAAAATGCAAAATTGTCCATCCCGTACATCAAGGATTTTCAGAATGAAACAGATTGCCCAGGGCTGATATCAATACCTCCGCACAAAGGCTATTTAATTATCGCTGAGACGCATTAAAAAACTTCTGGTAAAAACCCACACCTGCGGATATAGAAACAATGCAACATTTGTGGAATATATTATAAAACCCTGGCTGATTCCGTTATAAACTCAGCCGGGGTTTTGGTCAAAAATCAGAATATAATACTTTCATTTTTTGCACTTCCTCATATAATAATTATTTCTTTTAAAGTATCACTGCTTAAAGCTTGTTTATCACACTTTCCAAAAATTCCAATGTTTTTTGAAATTCTAAAAAACTACAAGAGATTTTGATAGGCGGTTGTTTTTTGCGGCGAATAGTGAAAAAATTTCTTGTAAAGTCGGGAAAAATAATTATAATTTGAATATCCGAACGAGGCGGCAATGTTCTGAAGTGACATTTCACCTCTCAAAATCATCTCACGTGCCATAAGCATTTTTTGCTCCTGTACATAAGAAACCGCCGTCTTTCCGGTTTCCTGTTTAAAAAGCCATGCCCCATATTCCCTTGACAGGTGAACTTCCCGACACAAATCGCGTAGTGAGATAGTTTCCGTAATATGCATAGCGACATATCTCAACATTTTCTGAATATACGGATTTACGGAAACCTGCTCATTTAGTCTGATAAGCTCATATAAAATCGCATTTAATATGTTTGAACACTTTTCCTGATCATAATTCCGATTCTGCAAGTTCGGAAACGGAAATGCCGCCAACAGTTTTCGTATTTCCTCTGTTACAATTCCGGGCATGTATTCCGACAGCACGATTTGTTTCCCCGGTTGAAAATGAAAGTTGTAGCTTACATAGCGAAAATTTTCTTTCGACTCCTCTCTGGCCCGCATCGTGTTCGGCGCGAGAAAAATTGCATCACTTTTTTAGCGTGTATTTTTTATCATTGGCATAATAAACCATCGCACCATCCAGGACAAAAGTCAAATCATAATACGGAATCGCAAATGGAACGTTTAGAATTATATCAAAAAATACAGCTGCCAGATAAGGCAGTCGCAAAGCTTCTTGAAATATACCCGGAAATTTCACCTGCAATTTTAAAAAAATTCTCTGTTCTTTTATGCAATCCGGAAAGCTATGAAAAAGCGGAACAGGAATTAAAATCAATCCTTTTTCCTGATCCGGACGGAATGAAAATTCTGTTTGTAATGTTGGAAAGCACTTGATTTCCTATGAAATGTATCGGCGGCACGGAATTTCGGAAGAAATCTATATTGCTACAATAAAAGGTTTCACACTTGTTTTACATGAAAATTTTGTTGCCTTTCATAAGCTGACATTTGACAGATTATGGTGGATGGGGCGGCTTTTATCGCTTGTCTTGTTCCGAATCGGAGAACTGGAATATGAGATGTTTTCTGAAAACAAAACACCGATGATCTCAATACATATTCCGTCTGATGCAAAACTGTCGCATGCGGATGAATCTATTGTAGAAAGTCGGGATTTTTTCCGAATATTTTCTTCAAAATATGAAAAAATGCCATATTTCTGTCAATCATGGCTAATGTCTCCGATATTACCAAAGTTGTTGGCTACTCAGTCTCGGCTGCTCGCATTTTGGAGGAAATTTGACATCTCGGAATTTAATCCGGAGGATGAAAGCTATAAATGGTGGGTATTCCACAGCTACACGATAATGCCGGAGGAATTTTCCGAAAATACCAGTTTACAAAGAGACATTAAACAATATGTCCTCTCCGGAGGTAAAATTGGTGCAGCAAAAGGAGTTTTGAAATTTTAATTGCAAAAAGGGCACGAACAAGCTTTGTTTCGTGTCCTTTTTGCATATCTAATGTATAACAATTAAGCATTAAAGAAAATTTTTAGCATATGTACAAATAATTAAATTAATGGATATTAATTTCAGACTGTAGACAAAATACTACACAAACGCCTCAATTTATGATATAATATAAATATCATAAATTGAGGTGTTTTGTTATGTACGAAAAAAGAAACAGACAAGAAACGCAAGGTCAACTACATATACTTTGCATAGATGATTTAGTGCCTAAAAATCATATACTGCGCGATATAGATAAAGCTATTGATTTCAGCTTTATCTATGATGAGTTTGAGGGAATGTACAGTGATTTTGACGGTGGACGTCCCGGAATAGATCCTGTTTCTCTTTTTAAAAGAGAGTGTGAAAAAAAGTCTGTAAATTTGATTCCTTCTATGATAGAATATAAATAATATCATAGGAGGAATTTTTATGGCAAGACGCAGACGAGAAAGAATGAGTGAAGGGAAAAAGAATATCATAGCCGGACTGATTCAGGAGTATGACATCAAGAGCGCAGAGGACATTCAGGAGGCATTAAAAGACCTGTTAGGCGGAACGATTCAAGAGATGATGGAAGCTGAGCTTGACGAACATTTGGGATATGATGAATATGAGCGCAGCGACAATCCTGATTACCGAAACGGCGTAAAACACAAGAAATTACGCAGTTCATACGGCGAAATACCGATTGATGTTCCGCAAGACCG
>CAKSJU010000092.1 GCA_934463455.1 uncultured Clostridia bacterium
GTGAAATGGGGAAGATAACAGTAATTTTTGTCCCTTTTCCGACTGTACTGTCAAGGGATATTTTCGCGTGGTGATATACCGCGCCGTGCTTTACTATCGAAAGCCCGAGACCTGTTCCGCCCTCTGCTTTTGAGCGGCTTTTGTCTACCCTGTAAAATCTTTCGAAAATTCTTTCTTTTTGAGAAGACGGAATACCTATTCCGGTATCACTGACAGAAAGATATATATTTTCGTCCGTCTTTGAAATTTCGGTAAGTACCTTTCCTCCGTTTTTATTGTATTTAATGGCATTGTCGCACAGATTATAAATCATTTCGTCAAGGATTTGTTTTACTCCCGTAATTACGGCATGCTCTCCGCAAAGCTCAAAAGTAATATTTTTCTTTTTCGCATTCGGAGTAAGTCTTTTTATTACTTCTGCGGAAAGCTCATACAGATCGGTTTTTTCTTCTTCAAAATTTTCGGTGTTTTCTTCAAGCTCGGAAATTTTTATTATATCCCGGACAAGAGCAATAAGCCTTTGAGCTTCCGAATATATCGAATTTGAAAAATCAATTACGGTTTCTTCCGGTAAGCCGCCGTTTTTCATGATTTCCGCAAATCCCGAAATGGACGTGAGCGGAGTTTTTAGTTCGTGCGAAACGTTTGCGGTAAATTCACGCCTCATCGTTTCTCTTTTTGCGCTTTCGGTGACATCCAAAATGACTATTACCGCACCCGCTACCGTATTTTTTTCTGTTACCGGATTGGCAATAAGATTGTATGTTTTATCTTCGTGCTGCATGATATTTTCGGCTCTTTTTCCGCTCAGTGCATCTTTAATTGCCTCTCTGAAGCTGCTTGTCCTGTTCAATGTCAAAACATTTCCTTCGCCTTTTTTAGCATCCAAGAGCTTCAATGCCGCAAAATTGCAGGAAAGCAGATTTGCACGCTTGTCAATAACCAAAAATCCCTCATTCATATTTTCGGTTATGAGCCGAAATTCTTCCTGCATTTGCTTTGCTTTTTTTATTTGTTTTTTTATAGTTCGGTTTTGACCTATTATTTTATGCAAAAACGGAGAAAGCTCGTCATATGCGGTAAAATCCTCCGGATTATCCAAGTCGATTTCGTTTATCGGCTTTATAATGCTTTTCGACAGCTTTGACGAGAGGAACAAAGACAGTATCAATGCCGCGAAAATAATAAATATAATAGGCTGCATCAGTCCGAGAAACAAAGTCAAAATGGTATATTGAGTTGTTGATATTCTGACTATGCTTTCATCATCAAGTTTTTTTGCATAATAGATGGTTTTTTCGGTAAGAGTGGATGAATATCTTGTGCTGAAGCCGCTCCCGTATTGCTTAGCTTTTTTAAACTCTTCGCGGTCGGAATGATTCTCCATTTTTGTTACATCTGCCTTTGTATCGGCAATAATGTCTCCGTTTTCGGCAATAAGTGTAATACGGTTATCGGTTTCGGGGAGCTTGTTTAAAAGAGCTTTGTCTCCGCTGCTGACGGTGTAAGATATGTAATCGGCTTCGTTTGCGAGTTCGCTTTTTATTCTGCTTTCAAATACTTCGTACAAAATTCCCATAACAAAAACAAGACTTGCAATAAGTACCGAAAGGGAAGTAAAAAAAATCGACCTGAATATTTTGCGGGTCACTTATACCACCTCGATTTTGTATCCTATGTTTTTTACGGTTTTAATCATAGTTCCGGCTTTTTTAAGCTTTACACGCAGCTTTCTGATATGGACGTCGAGAGTTCTCGATTCTTCGTAGTATTCGCCCCAAATTTTATTAAGCAATGTACTGCGGCTTACCACATTGCCGTCCGCTTCAAGCAGACACAGCAAAAGCAGGTATTCCTTGTATGACAAATCTATGGATTCGCCGTCTGCTTCTATAATATGCTTTTCGGTATTAACATAAAGCGGTCCGATTTTATATTCAAAGTTTTTTTCTTTATTTTTGTATGTACGGCGCAAAAGTGCCTTTACTCTTGAAGCAAGCTCGGTCATGCCGAACGGTTTTGTAATGTAATCGTCCGCCCCCATGTCCAAGCCGGTGACTTTATCGTATTCGCTTCCTTTTGCGGTTATCATAATAACCGGAATATCTTCGGTTTTTCCGCCTGCACGCAGTTTTTTTAAAATTGATAAGCCGTCTTCTTCCGGCAGCATTATATCAAGCAAAACCAAAGAAGGTGTTTCGTTGGCTGCCGCGTCCCAAAATTCATGGGGAAAACAAAATCCCTGTATATCATATCCCTCTTTTGAAAGGGCATAACATATAAGTTTTCTTATATTGTCATCGTCTTCAACCAAATAAATCATAAATTCTCACCCTTTTTAATTATACCACCCGCAGAGACTTGTTTCAACATTTTTCGTCAAAAATTGTTAAATTCTTTATGCTTTCCGGTTATTGAATAAATTACCCATTCCGCAATATTTTCGGCATGGTCGCCTATTCGTTCGAAATATTTTGCTATCATGAGCAGGTCGATAAGCCCTTCGGCATTATCGGTTGTTTCCTTTACGCCGGCGATGAGCTCGTTTTTAACCTTTATGAAAAGGTTGTCAACAACATCGTCGTGCTTGATTACGTCGTATGCTATATTTACATCGCTTTTTACAAATGATTCAACGCTTTCCGTTACCATTTTTATTGTAGCACGAGCCATGTCTGCTATATGAACTTTACCGCTTATTCCGCTTTCGTTTGCAAAGCAGACTATTTCGGCAATGTCGGATGCCTGGTCGCCTATGCGCTCCATGTCGGAAATCATTTTAAGAGCGGAGGAAACAATCCTCAAATCTTTAGCTACAGGCTGCTGCTGCAAAAGCAGCTTCATACAGAGGTTTTCGATGTCTCTTTCTTTTTGATCTATTTGTTTGTCTGTATCAAATACATTTTGCTTCAATGATTCGTCGTTGTCTATCAAATATTTTGCCGCTTCGGAAATAGCTTCTTCGCA
Source organism: uncultured Clostridia bacterium (assembly GCA_934463455.1). Lineage (GTDB taxonomy): Bacteria > Bacillota > Clostridia > UBA1381 > UBA1381 > CAKSQL01. Next base: position 2,968 of record CAKSJU010000092.1, read on the forward strand.
GAGTGCTCCCATTGTTATAAGCTCTGTGTTCAACGTAGATAATTGTTCGTCAAAATGGTTTCTCATTATCCAAACCTCCCTGTTATATAATCTTCGGTTCTTTTATCTTTGGGCGACGAGAACATTTTCTCGGTATCATCGTATTCTATTATTTCGCCCATAAGGAAAAATGCTGTTTTGTCCGCAATTCTTGCCGCTTGCTGCATGTTGTGAGTGACAATTATAATAGTATACTTTTCTTTAAGTTCCATTGCCAAATCTTCAATTTTAGAGGTAGAAATCGGGTCAAGAGCAGAGGTAGGCTCGTCCATCAAAAGTATTTCGGGGTCTACGGCGAGAGCGCGGGCTATACAAAGTCTCTGCTGCTGTCCTCCGCTCATCGAAAGCGCACTTTTTTTGAGTCTGTCCTTACACTCATCCCATATTGCGGCTTTTTTCAGAGAATTTTCAACTATTTCGTCAAGCTTTATTCTTGATTTTATTCCGTGTATTCTCGGTCCGTAAGCAATATTGTCATAGATACTCATGGGGAACGGATTTGGTTTTTGGAACACCATTCCGACGCGTTTTCTTAAAACCGTAACGTCTATGTCTTTTTTTATATCAACTCCGTCCAGAGTGATTTTTCCCTCAATTCGGCAGCTTTCCACAAGGTCATTCATTCTGTTGAGTGTCTTTAAAAAAGTGGATTTGCCGCAGCCGGACGGTCCGATAAGAGCTGTTATTTCGTTCTGCGGAATAGCAATATTAATATCTTTGAGTGCATGATTTGTATCATACCATAAATTAAGATGTTCTGCTTTTAGTATATCTTTCATTTATTTGTCCCCCTTTTTGAGTTTTTTTGCGGCTAATTTTGCGGATAGATTAATTATAAAAGTTAAAATCAGCAATATTGCGGCAATTGCAAAAGCTATATCAAAATCGCCGCGTTCCTTTGCATACATATACAGTGCTACGGTCAGAGTAGAGCCTGCCTGATTGGGCAGCGGTGCATGAATAAAGCTTATTATTTCGTTTGCCATACCGGCGGTGAAGAGCAGAGCAGCACTTTCGCCGACTATTCTTCCTATAGAAAGAATACAACCGGTGACAATGCCGTCAACAGAGGAGGGCAGGACTACCGTTCGTATCATATGCCATTTACCGCTGCCGAGTCCCAAGGCTCCCTCGCGGTAGCTGCTCGGTACGGTTTTAAGACTTTCCTGTACAGTTCTGATAATTGTCGGAAGAGTCATTATAACAAGAGTGAGTGCACCTGCCGCAAGACTTGTTCCCAAAGAAAAAAACTGTACAAATATTAACATGCCGACCAAGCCGTATATTATCGAGGGTATTCCCGAAAGTGTTTCTGTTGCAAGCTCGATTATGCGCACAAGCTTTTTGTTTTTGGCATATTCGTTCAGATAAACCGCCGCACCGACTCCGAGAGGAAGTACGATAATAAGCGTCATAAGCACGATGTAAAGTGTATTTAATATATTCGGGAGTATGCCGGTTGTTTCGCGTATAAGACTGGGCTTTGTTGTAAGCAGGGTAAGATTAATATGCGGGATACCGCGGTATGCTATATAACCTATCAGCAAAGCAAGAAAGAGTATTATAATACCGGTTGCTGCATACATAAGAATATTTAAAAGAACATCCTTTGCATTTCTTAGGTCGGATATTTTTTTGTTCGGCATTTTTTATTCCTCCTTCTTTTTTATGACCAGATTTAGAATAAGGTTTATAATAAGAATAAATATAAAAAGCACAAGGGCTATCGAAAAAAGTGTCTGCCGCTGCAATCCCGATGAATAGGACATCTCCGATGCTACCGCAGTTGTAAGAAATCTTACGCTGCCGAAGAGCTTCGGCATGTTGGGAGTGTTTCCCGATACCATCATGACCGCCATTGCTTCGCCTATCGCTCTGCCTATACCGAGTACAACCGAGGTTAAAATTCCGCTTTTTGCGGCGGGTACAATGATTTTGAAAACGGTTTCGGTTTTGGTTGCACCGAGTGCAAGCGAGCCTTCTTCGTATTCTTTCGGTACGGCTTTTATTGCGGTTTCGGAAACGCTTATTACCGATGGCAGTATCATTACCGAGAGTACGATAATGGCTGAAAATAAATTTGCACCGTCCGGTAGACCGAAAATATGACGGACGGCGGGAACGATTATTATCATTCCCACCAAGCCGTATACAACCGAAGGTATGCCCGCCAAAAGCTCTACTGCGCCTTTGATGATTTTACCGAATTTTTTTGGGGCAAATTTTGAAAGATATATTGCGCAGAAAAGTCCTATCGGAACACCGATTATAATTGCGCCGAACGTTCCCAGAACGGAGGAGGCGATAAACGGAAATATTCCGTAAAGCGGTTCTGCTGCCGTAGGGCGCCATACTTTTCCGAAAAGAAAGTCGAAAATGCCGATTTCTTTAACGGCGGGTAACCCCGAGATTAATAGGAAGGCGGTAATTACGGCGACGAATATAAGCGCCGTAATTCCGCAAACCCCGAAAAGGATACTCATTGATTTTTCCTTTATTTTTAATTTATTCATAATAATTCATTTCCTTTATCTTATAACAGGTATCGCTCCTGCCTTTTCAATTAAGTCATCTGCTTTTGTACTTGTTGCAAAATCGAAGAATTTTTGTGCTTCATCGGAAAGCTTACTGCCTTTTTTTGTTACAAGGACAAAATCTCTTTGGATTTTATATGCACCGCTTTGGATTGTATCCTTTGACGGAGCTACATTTTCAACCTTTAATACCTTTATGCTGTCTTTAACTGCGGCGAGCGAAGCGTAACCTATTGCATTCGGATTGCCGGAAACCGTTTGAATTACATCACCTGTCGAGGTCAGATCCTGTGAGTAATTGCATTTGTCTTTTGTACCGGTAATGGATTCAAAACCGTCTCTTGTACCCGATGCTGCTTCTCTGCCTATCAGAACTATCGGACCGTCAGCTCCGCCGACATCTTTCCAGTTTGTAATTTCACCGGTATAAATTTTTGCGATTTGTTCAACTGTCAGATTTTCAACCGTGTTTTGCGGATTTACGATTATGGCAATTCCGTCGATTGCAACAATTGTTTGTTCAAGAGTTTGTTTTTCGTCGTCCTTTAAATCACGGCTGGAAAGACCTATGTCGCAGCGTCCTTCCGATACTGCCTGTATTCCCGAGCCCGAGCCGGTGGGGTTGTATGTTACCTTTACGTCTTTATTTTCTCCCATGTAGCTTTCGCTTAAGTAGCCGATAACCTTTTCCATTGACGTTGAGCCGTCGGTTGAAACGGTTTTTTGCGCAGCGGGTTGAGTGTTACTTTCTCCGCAGCTCGTGAGTGCACCTGCCGCAAGAATTGCGGAAAGCATAATTGTAATAATTTTTTTCATAATAATCATTCTCCTTATTTTTTTGATTAGGCACGGTGTTGAAATTTCTCATGCCCGAGTAACTGTAATTTTTTGATTACATCCTGATTATAACTCTTTCTATGTTAATTCCGAAAGCCATTTTATGTTAATTCTATGTTAATTAATTTTTAAGATTTAAACTTTGCCGAAATTACTTGCAATTTTAAAAAAATAATGGTATAATATTATTATAATGGCATTAAGATAGGGATGATATGCATGGATATTGATAAATTGAAAATAGGTGACAATTCCGATAAACAAAGAATTATTCAGGAGCTTGTTCCGGGTAAGCAGATTACCCTTGCTCATATTATTGCCGCTCCGGATGAAATATTGTATAAAAAACTGGGTCTTGATCCGAAAGTGGATTATAAAAATGCCGCTATCGGAATACTTACGGTTACACCGGCAGAAACGGCGGTTATTGCGGCGGATATAGCTATGAAAGCGTCAAATGTCGAATTGGGTTTTGTAGACCGTTTCAGCGGTACACTGATTATAACCGGAATGGTATCGGATGCGGAGGCCGCTATTTATGCTATTGTTGATTATGTAACGCAAAAGCTCGGTTTCTCTTCATGCGAGGTAACAAAGACCTGATGAAAAAAATAATTCTTATAGGCAGAACGGGCTGCGGAAAAACAACTTTAATTCAAGCCATGAAAGGCAAAAAATTGGAATATGAAAAAACTCAGTACGTATTTAACGAAGACGTTACAATAGATACTCCCGGTGAATATATAGAAACAAGAAATCTCGGAGCAGCGCTTGCTATGTATACATATGAAGCGGATGTTGTCGGACTTTTGATAAGCGCATCCGAGCCTTATTCTTTGTTCAGCCCGTGTTCTGCACAGCTTGCGAACAGAGAGGTCATCGGTATTGTAACAAAAATTGACGCCCCGGACGCTAATGCGGAACAGGCGAGAGGTTGGCTTGAGCTTGTCGGATGCAAAAAAATATTTTTTGTCAGTTCGTATACAAATGAAGGAATAAGCGAAATATTGGAATATCTCGGAGGCGGAGAACGCAAAAATGCGGAAAATGCCGGTAAAGGAAAGGAATGATTTGCGATGGATATGGACAGCACCAGAAAAATCAATCTCGGTCTTGATCGGGAAAAAGAGGTTCATGAAATTATTTCAAGTGTATTTAATGCACTTAAAATAAAGGGATATGACCCTATCAGTCAAATTGTCGGATATCTTATATCCGGAGACCCTACTTATATAACAAGCTATGACGGAGCGAGAGGGAAAATTGTTCGCATAGAACGCGATGAGCTTATGGAAGAGCTTGTGAAGAACTATATTAAAAATTTATAGTTAGATGTGCTCTGCCGTTTTTTTGCAGCATGTATATTTTAAATCATAGTTAATTGTAAATCAAAAAAGGAGGCGGTCAGATTGACGGATGTTCATTCCCATATACTTCCCATGCTTGACGACGGAGCAGCATCCGTTCAAATGAGTATTGAAATGCTTAAGGAGAGCAAAGCGAAGGGAATTGATACTGTTGTTGCCACCTCACATTGCTATCTTCGGGCAGAAAAAGATATTGATGAATTTTTGGACAAAAGAGAAAAAAGCTACAATCTGTTAATGCAGGCAATTAAAAGCTGCGGCGAGCCGCTTCCGCAGATAAGACTCGGATGTGAAGTAAGAATAGAAAATGACGTTTCGGGTTTTAACGGATTGGAAAAGCTGAAAATAGAAGGTACTGATTACATATTAACGGAAATGCCGTTCGGAAAATGGAATACTTCCGTATATGACGCACTGTATTCAATGACGCTTAAAGGAATGAAACCGATAATGGCTCATATAGAGAGATTTTTCCACCATGCTAAGGAATTTGAAAATCTTCAGGATATTGACCTTATATATCAGGTGAATGCGGAGTCGATGAACGGGGTTTTCTCAAAAAAAGCAGTACCGTATCTTTTTAAAAACGGGATGATAAATTTAATAGGAAGCGACATGCACAATACAACTACAAGAAAGCAATGTATCGGTGAAGCGTACGATATTATAGAAAAGATGTACGGCGGGGAATGCTGCGAATATCTGAAAAACAATTCCGAACTGATGCTCGAAAATAAAGATATTGATTGCTACGGATTCAAGAAATTGGGATTTTTTGAGAGAAAGAAAAATAAATAAAAAAT
>CAKSJU010000093.1 GCA_934463455.1 uncultured Clostridia bacterium
TTAGGGGGAGTCGGAACTGCGGCTTTTGCCGCAGTTCCTTATGAAAAAAGGATGGTCAAAATGCAGCGGTATAAAACCATTGCATCTGCTTTTTACTCGTTATCTTTCGTCGGGACATCTTCACCGAGTACAACATCAATGTCCATAACTTCGCCGTCTCTTATGATTGTCAATGATAATTTTTCGTTAGGCGCTTTTTTGTCTCTTATTTCATTCAATTCGGAAGATTTCTTTACATTCTGCCCATCGGCTTTTACAATCAAATCTCCTATTTTGAGCCCTGCCTTTTCGGCACCGCTTCCCTCTGTAATCTGTTCAACGGTTAATCCGTTTCTGTTTTCGCTGACAGAAATTCCTACAAGCGGTCTGCCCGAAACATATCCGTTATTAATAAGGTCGTCAATAATCGGTTTTGCTTCGGATATTGCAATTGCAAAGCCTATACCCTCGACCTCTGTTGAAGAAAGCTTTATTGTATTAATTCCGATAACCTGACCGTATTTATTAACAAGCGCACCGCCCGAATTTCCCGGGTTGATTGCCGCGTCGGTCTGTACAAGGTTATACGATTTATTGTCAACAGTCATTTTTCTGTTTACAGCACTTATAACACCCGCCGTAACAGAGCCCGCAAGCTCTTGTCCGAGAGGATTGCCTATTGCAACCGCCAGCTCGCCTACCTGAAGCTCATCCGAATTGCCAAGCTCTGCCGCCGGCAAATCGTTTTTCTCTATTTTCAAAACTGCCAAATCAGATTTTGAATCCGCTCCGACAAGCTTTGCATCATATTCATCACCGGTATTTAAAATAACCGTAATCGCAGTCGCTCCGTCAATAACGTGCTGATTTGTTACAATATATCCGTCCGAACGGATTATAATTCCCGAGCCGCTGCCCTGCTCTTTCAGCTCATTGCTGTTAGGGTCGCTTGTATAATAATATCTTCCGGTAAACGGGTCGTAATATCTTTGCGGAGTAACCTTTGTTTTATTTATAACTCCCACGCAGCTCGGTCCGATTTTGTTTGCAATTTCCGGAATTGAGAGTTCTCCTGCCGAGCTGCTTGTGCTTAGATTTGACACATTGCTCGAATTAAGCGAAATTGAACTCGTTTGTCCGTTGTTTGTCGGTTTTAAGTACTTTGCCGCTCCGACCGTAAAAATCGCTCCGGTCAAAAGACTTGCCGCAACCGCCGACGAAATACATGCCAGCCATGTTTTTGATTTTTTATCTTTTTTCTTCTTTCCTTCATATATAATAATATCTGTAGAATCGGTATAAGGGTATTTTTTCATATTAAATTCCTCCAGTCCAACTGTTATTTTGTTTTTACAAGTATATATTACAACACTATTTTGACATTCATGTGAATAAAATATAAAAAAAATAATTTTTTTTTATTAATAAATTGTGAATATCATCAAAAAATAACGGATAATCTTTTTGCAATAAGTATATTGACGTAATTTTATTTTGGGTGTACAATTATTATATATATAAAACCAACAGAATTAACAAAAATGGAGGACTTACTTGATGGTTAATATTATTCCGTTCAACGGTTATCGGTTTAATCCCGAAAAAGTCAGCAGTTTGGGCAATGTTATGGCACCTCCGTACGATACTATTTCCGCATCGGAGCAGGAGGACTTATACAAGCGAGACAAATATAACATCGTGCGGCTTAACAAAGGCGCACACCTACCCACAGACAACGATTCCGACAACCCTTACTCCCGTGCCGAAAAGCTTCTCGGCGATTGGATTAAGGCTGATATTTTGGTACGTGACAGCGAGCCGTGCTTCTACCTTTACGAGCAGCAGGTTGTTTACAAAAATACTACTTACACCAACCTCGGGCTGGTAGGGCTTCTTGAGCTTCAGGACTTAAATTCAAACAATATTCTGCAATGCGAAAAGGCAAACGAAAAAACTTTGTCCGCACGTTCCGAGCTTTTAAGATACACAAAATCGAATTTCAGTATGATAAACTGTATATATATGGAATATGAAAAAGCCATCATGAATAAGCTTAACGATATTGCTGAAAAAAACGAGCCGGTAATGGATTTTATAACAAAAGAAACGGTAATCGGAGAAGGTGTTACTCAAAAGCTTTGGAGAATAAGCGATAAAAAAACAATTGATTTTATCCGAAATATTTTAAAAAATCATACCTTCTACATTGCGGACGGTCAGACAAGATACGAAGTAAGCCTTGCATATAAAAAAGAATGTGAAAAAAACAATCCGATTCATACCGGTAAAGAGCCGTACAACTACATAATGACTCTTTTCACCAATGCTTATGACGATGGACTTATTCAGCTGCCGGTGCATCGGCTTATAAAATTCCCGAAAAAAGTGTCGGAGGATTTCTTTGTTGCATGCGCGCAGGATTATTTCAAGGTTGAAAAAATAATTGTCGATACCGCAAACGACGGATTTTTCGATACAATGAAAAAGCAAATTGCCACACGAAACGAGAACAAATTTGCACTGTATTTCGGTGAAAATTATTTTTATCGGCTTACTTTAAAGAATATGAAACGTCTTAAGGAGCTTTTGCCTGATTCTTCGGACGCATACCGTCTGCTCGACGCAAATGTAATTCGTTATTTAATTTTGAAAGAGCTTTTGAATATGAGTGACGAGCAAATCACGGAATATGTTTCATATACTCCGCGTTCTTCTGTCGGCATGAAAGCAGTACAAAACGGAGAGTTTAACTGCATGATAGCCGTAAACCCGGTAAAAGCCGACCAAATATGCAATGTTGCGACTGCTCATGAAAGAATGCCCGAACGGTCAATGTTCATTTTTCCGAAGGCTTCTACAGGCGCAGTAATTTATAAAATGGGAGATTAGGCATAAGAGAGCCGAACTCTCTCATGCTCAAACATATTATCTTATGAAAAATATAAAACTTCAAAACTGTATCTTTGCCGCTTGTCTCATTTTGCCGGCGGTTATTTCCGCCTGCACAACACTCTACGGTGATGATTTGATTTACGGTACTTATTTTTGCGGCGGAATGAAGAATTTTTTTCGGCTTACCGCCGATCACTACATGCGCTTAAACGGCAGAATTTTTGTACATTTTGCGCTGGAGCTTCTTTTAATATTCCGCGACAGGCTGCTTTTCATTGCCGTTCCCGCTATGATATACGCAGTCTTTTTTGTGATGAGCAAATTACTGCATATCTCAAAAAACCAAAAAACCGTTTTTTATTCCTACGGGCTTATGGGAATTATGTGCCTTTCTCCGTATATTCTGCGCGAGGGACTGCTGTGGATGGCGGGAGCTTTTAACTATATTTTTCCGGTAAGCTTTGCACTTGCCGCATTTTATTCCGTCATTAAGGCATACAAAAAGTCCTTACACCCGCTTATTTATCCTTTTGTTTTTTTGTGCGGAGCAACAACCGAGCAATGCGCCGTTATCGCGATTTCAAGCAGCATTCTGTATATAATATACGAATATGTATCGGAGAAAAAAATCAAAAAAGAAGCTGTTTTTCTCGTTATTGCCATGCTGCTCGGATTAATGACCGTCATGCTTGCTCCGGGAACGGTAATACGCGTGGGAAAGGAATCTCCCGAACAAGCTTCCGACCTTTTGACGCGCTTTGAAACGCTTTATCAAATGCCGATGAGCGACATCGGGATTTTGTGGGTATATCTCTTCTTTGAGCTGATTTTCGGCATCGCGTTGTTCAAAACAAACAAGCCGTCGGCTTATGCTGGCTTTGCCGGCATATTGGCGGAAAGTATTCTTGCATATACAGGTAATTTTCTTGCCGGAGGTATAATTCTTACACTTATTCTTTTACTGTACGCAGCCGCACTGTTTAAAAAAATGCCGATATATGCAATTCTTTTGCTCAGTGCGCTGACTTCTTTGGGAATGCTCTTTTTGTCATCAACTTTCGGGCTCAGAAATTACATGCCGTCAATTCTGATACTGCTCGGATTGTGTGCCGGTTTGCTGTCGGAACATATAAAAAACAAAGCTGCTTTACCGATAAGCTTCCTGTCGGCATGTATTTGTTTTTCACCTACCCTGCTCGGATATGCTCAAAACAGAAAGATTATCAATAAAAATATTCACAGCCTCAGGCATGATGAGGTAATACGCTACGATGTGGATATAAATCCGAAATACGGCTACTACCAATTTTACGCCGACAGTTTTTATCTCGACGGCATAAAAATAATATACGGGCTTGACAAATCTGCCGAAATACACATTACCGGAAAGGATTTTAAGGACTTATATATAAACGGAAATTTAACGGAAAATCCCGTTTATTTAAAAGACGGAATTTCCTATTACCCAATGAGAAATGTAATAACAGCCTACGGCGGAACAGTTGATTACGATTCGAAAAAAAACGTTACACTTATAAATATTAACGGTAAAACAATAATTTTTGATGCGGCAAGCAAGCTTTTTATAAAAGATGATGTTCCGATAAATGCCGATAACTACAGACTTTACGACACCAAATACGGTAACATGTTCAATTCCAATGTTTATTTAACCAAAGAGGCGTTTCGGGATATTTTTGAAATACAATTACAATCTTAGTGCAAATACCCTCACCTCTTAGCGAAACAAGCGAGATTAAAATTTTTTTTAAAAAACTATTGACAAAAGTCGGTTACAGGTGTAAACTATAATTGAAGTTTACACCTGTAACCGACTTTTGTTTATGAAAGGATGATAAAGAATGAAACAAGAAATATCAATTTCCGAAGCCGAATGGAAGGTAATGGAGACAGTTTGGCAAAATCCCGGTCAGACTATCGGTGAAATAATAGAAGGGCTTTCGAAAACTAATTGGAGCGAATCCACAATAAAAACACTTGTGCGAAGACTTGTTGAAAAGCAAGCCTTAAAAATCGATTCGAGCGGAACAAAATATCACTATTCCCCGCTTATTGACGAGAAAAAATGTAAAATCAAAGAAACCAGAAATTTTTTAAACCGAATTTACAACGGCTCTTTAAAAATGCTGGTCGCAAATTTATCATCGGACAGTAATCTAACCGAAAAAGAAACAAAGCAGCTTTTGGATATTATAGATAAAATGGAAGGAGATGAGCCTCAATGACAGAATTGTACAGCATGACGATATATCTTTCGGTAACCGCGCTTATCATATTAATTTTCAAAAAAATCTTTCAAAACAAAACATCAGCAAGGTTTCAGGTTTTCATCTGGGCATTGCTTTTTGTAAGAATTTTTGCGCCCTTGCTGCCCGAGAGTAGTTTTTCTCTTTTTAACAAAGTGAATGGGGACAATATATCACGCTCGGTTTATATTGCACAACCGTCCGGGAAAGCTTCGGCTCCTGTGCAGCTTGACAATCAGCCGAGCATCGAAAAATCATCTGCTCCTAATCAAGCCTCCGACACAGTGTGCAGCCATTCGGATTACATTTTAATTCTTTGGCTCATGGGTGCTTTGGGGATAATCGCACATTTTTCCTTTACATATGCGAAATTCTTCTCCGATACAAAAAAACTGAAAAATTCGGAGGACGAAAGCACGCTCAAAATACTTGCGGAATGTAAAGCGCAACTGGGGATAAATCGAAAAATTCGTATTGTATGCGGGGATACACCTCTTCTTGCGGGAATGTTTCTTCCGACAATAGTACTCCCCGAAAATCTTTCGGAAAAAGAAAAAAGAGCCGCAATAATGCACGAATTATGCCATTTAAAAAACAATGATATATTGCTCCTATGGATTTCAATGCTTATTCTTGCCGCAAACTGGTTTAATCCTATTATTTGGTATTCATTTTTCACTTTCCGAAAAGATTTGGAAATGTATTGTGACCAAAGAGTTTTAAAATATACCGAAAGCAAAAAAGGCTATGCCGAGCTGCTTCTGAAAACGGCATTAAAAAACAACCGCTTTGTGTTCGGAACAACCTCTTTGCAAAACGGCGAAAAGGAAGTCAGCAAGCGTATAAAAAGAATTGCATACTTTAAAAAACCCAAAGCTGTCTGGACTGTTATTGTTCTTGCCGCAGCTGCGGTAATCTCCTGCACGTGCCTTACCAACTCATTTTCCGATTATGAACTTGTAAATATGACCGAATATTGTGAACAGCCGATAGGTGCTGTTATGGCAGAACTTGATTATGCCGATTCCGAAAAAATTGTTTTCCATTATCTTAACGGATTTTTCGTGTACAATCAAAAAAGCGAAACACTTGAAACCTGCATTGACCTAAGCAAGCTTAAAACATCGTATAATCAACAAGGCTCAACCGTTCTTGAGGTTAAAACAAGTGCGGACGGACATTTTGCATACCTTTCGAGCATAGGGCCGAAAGACGAAATCAGAGGTTTTAAAAATTATGTTATTGACCTCGAAACCGGAACTGTAAAAAAAGGAAGCATGCCTAAAAAAACCGAGGTTTTCAGTCAATTGTACGATTCTTACGAAACGCTTTCGAACACGCGCGGCTGGGTAAGTGTTTTATGTGCAAAAAGCAACGGATTAACATATTATCTCACCGACGAGGAATCCGAAATCGGCAAGCTTAAGCTTGTCACAGTTGAAACCAACGGGGCGCAAACCGAAAAATATATCTTCAAAAACATAGACTTCAGCACAGCTTCGGAAAAGAAAAATGCTCAAATTAAAGACGCCCTCGGCAGCGGCGCACAGCTTTTATCGGACGAATTTTTCAGCAGAACAATGAATTTGGACTCACTGACCGAAATTTTCGGAATTATCGGAGAAACTCCTCAAGATTTGACCGATGCCGCATTCGATGTTCAATACAGATATATTAAGGAAAACAACGTATCTTCCCCTTATCTGTTCATTTTTAACGATTATCAGACAAAGCTTGTCCTTGCACATCCGATAAAAAACAAAGATGAACAGACCAAGCTGTTAAATATAATCGCATACCCAAATTCACCGCTTTATATGCGCACGGAGGAATATCTGCGAGATGAATTTGAAAAAGTGTACACCCCTTACTACAACATTCAAAGCCTTGAAATAACCGATTGGAACGAAAGCGGAAACGAAGCGGTATTTTTCTACAAAATGACATATTTAAACTACAACCGTGACCCCGATACGGTTGAATATATAAAAAAAGCGAAGCAAACAAACGACAAAAACTATAAAATCCTCTACGATGATTATCTTGCCTTGCAGGAATCCAATTATGAATTTAAAGTTGAAATAGGCGGCGATGAAAAAAATCCGCTTTCTTCACAGGGAATTTTAAAGCTTTATACAAATATTCTTCCCAAAGGTGAAGAATGGGTGCCTGTTAAAGTCAGTGACTTTATATTAAAATAAAACCTTTTATGCAGCATGGCAGCCTGAATTTTATTTATCAGTGCAATAATTACTATAATTTGAAATGTCCCCCGTCTCTCAGGTGAGGGACATTTCAAATTTAAACCTGCAAATGCCGGAAACGAACGTTCCGAAATTAATCAGTAGGGGACGATGCAGGCATCGTCCCGCAATCCCCGCAATTTCCGTAATCCTCGCAATTTCCGTAATTTCCCAACGTCTCTGCCGTAAAGCCCCAATCCCCTAACAAATAAATAATCATCTCATATCCGCATTTTATGCGTAATATCGTAAATGCCATTCACTGCGATGTTTTGTTTTTTCAGGACGATGTGGGCACCGTTCCCTCCAAAAATTAAAATCCGAAATGTAAAAAAATAAAGCAAAAATTCGGAATACATGCAAGCGAAATTAAAGTATATGATTGTTATACATTACAATCACGCAAACAATCGAATTGTTTCAAATCCGTAGGGGCGACCCTATTGTGGTCGCCCGCATAAGGCGGTTTTTAAAAACAGACAACCACACATGGTCGCACATACGAAGCCCAAAAAACAAGGCTATGAGAATTAAATCTCATAGCCTTATTATTTAGCAAATTATAAAATTAGCCTTCGATTTCCGAAACGACACCCGAACCAACTGTTCTTCCGCCTTCACGGATAGCGAATCTCAAACCTTTTTCGATAGCGATAGGAGTGATAAGTTCAACTTCCATCTTTACGTTATCTCCAGGCATGCACATTTCTGTACCTGCAGGCAATGTGATAACGCCTGTAACGTCTGTTGTTCTGAAATAGAACTGAGGTCTGTAGTTATTGAAGAACGGTGTATGACGTCCGCCCTCTTCCTTAGTAAGAACGTATACTTCGCCCTTGAACTTTGTATGAGGATTGATTGTACCCGGTTTAGCCAATACCTGTCCACGTTCGATTTCTGTTCTCTGAACACCACGGAGAAGCGCACCGATGTTATCGCCTGCTTCAGCATAGTCAAGAAGCTTTCTGAACATTTCTATACCTGTTACAACAACTTTTCTTCTTTCTTCTGT
>CAKSJU010000094.1 GCA_934463455.1 uncultured Clostridia bacterium
TTTCAATGGCATTTATTAAGCTGTCCCCGGTATCCGCTCTCAAAATTTCTTCAGACGGTATTTGCGCTGTATACTTTGTTGCGGAATCCGCAGCATCCGAAATAGTATAAACCGCCGTTTTTCCGTTAATATATATGCTATTCACTCTGTCATTTTTAACAGCAGTAATCAAATCCGAATACTGCGTAGGTGTCTTTAGTGTTACCATTTGACCCACAAATGAATATGCAATCATTAAAATTGCAAGCGATACTATCCAAATGCCTATTCCTCCGAAGCTTTTTTTCAAAAAACATCACTCCCGCTTTTTTTTATTATTTCAAGTTTATATAAACAATCGGTTTTATCTTTTTTGTAAAATCTCTCATCATGATATTTCCCGCCGACATTAACTATCTCACCGTTTACGGTCAGTATCGGAATAATATTTCTTATATGCAGCGGAATTTTTTTATCTGTAAAAAAATTTGATATACTTTTGCTGCCTCCCAATCCTTTCGGATAAAATCTGTCGCCTTTTCTTCTGTTTCTTATTGTAAATTCTGCATTTTCGGGAGCGCAAAATACATTTTTATCACTGTCCTCGGCATAATTTACCGTCCAGTATTCTCCATATTCCGATATATCTGTTTTTATGCCCAAAATAGCCTTATACTCATATTCTTTTTTTAGAATATCATCTTTTATCATTATATATTTTCCGCCGGAATTGTATACTGCTATTCCTTTCGGCAGTGATGTTCTTCCGCCGCTTTTTAAGTTTAATATGCTGTCTGTATAAATTTTTGATAAACTGTCAAAGCCCGATACATTTTTGTAAAGCAATCTTATAATTCTCCGCTGTATGGCTTTCGGTTGTTTTTCAAGTATTTCACACGGAAAACCTCCGCGAAAATTTTCATTGAATATTTTTTCCGAATAGTCTTCCAAAAATTCCTCATCCTCGGCAAAAAGCTCACCGTTTTCGCAAATTGTGCGCGCAAAGTTCGGATTAAAACGTTTAATCTGCGGAATAAGCTCAAGTCTTATTTTATTTCTTGTATAAACAGGCTCAAAATTTGATTTATCCGTTACATACTTAAGCTTTAATTTATCACATGCGTCATATATATCCTGTTTTGTTATATCAAGAAGCGGTCTTATAATGAGATTATCTCTCATATATTCTATACCTTTTAAACCATTTGCTCCGCTGCCTCTTATAAAATGCATCAAGACGGTTTCCGCATTATCATCCATATGATGAGCGGTTGCTATTTTATTAAACCCATATTTATTTTTCAATTCTTCAAAAAAAGCGTATCTTTCCTCTCTGCCTGCCGTTTCGGAGGATATTCCCCTATCATCGGCAATTTTTAAAATATCTTCCTTTTTTGAATAAAAATCTATATTATATTCTTTGCAAAATTCCGCCGAAAAATTCTCTTCGGCATCAGCGCACGAGCGAATGGAATGATTTAAATGTGCGGCTGCAATCGTATAACCGTATTTTTCTCTAAGCGTATAAAGCGCATAAAGAAGAAATACCGAATCACTACCGCCCGAAAAAGCCACAAGTACTTTGTCGTTTTCGCAAATAAGCCGTTTTTCGCATATTGTTTTTTCAATAATTTTTAATAGTTTGCAGACATTCATCAATATTCCTCTTTATTGTTCCTCCGGAGCGGAATAATCAACATTAACAAATTTCGTATAGCGTCCCTGCCAGCCAAGCTTAAACATGCCTGTTTCTCCGCTTCGCTGTTTTGCAATTATACATTCCGCCATATTTTTATCCTCAGAGTCTTTATTATAATACTCATCTCTGTACAAAAACATAACTATATCCGCATCCTGCTCGATTGCTCCCGACTCTCTCAAATCGGCAAGCATAGGTCTCTTGTCACTTCTCGATTCACAGGTACGTGCCAGCTGTGAAAGTGCTATAACCGGAATATCAAGCTCCTTTGAAAGCACCTTCAGCGAACGGGATATTTCCGAAATTTCCTGCTGCCTGCTGTCTGTCCTGCTCGCACTTTGCATCAGCTGTAAATAGTCGATTACTATAAGTCCGAGATTTTTCGCTTGCTTCAATCTGCGGCACTTTGCACGGATTTCCGAAACGGTTATTGAAGCCGTATCATCTATGTATATCGGAGCCAATGCAACTTTATCCATTACCGAGCCAAGCTGCTGCCAATCCTCACTCGAAAAATCTCCCATTCTTACCTTTGCGGAATCCACAAGTGCCTGACTGCACAAAATTCTGTTTACAATCATACTTTTAGACATTTCAAGGTTGAATATGGCAACCGGGACATTATTGTTTATAGCCGCACTTTCGGCTATATTAACGGCAAAACTCGATTTTCCCATACCGGGACGCCCCGCAATTATTATAAGCTCTCCTCCGTGCAATCCGCCTGTTCGCCGATTCAGTTCATCAAACCCTGTCGGCACGCCGGTAAGCTTATCCTTATTTAATGAATTTTGTACCATTGTCTGGTACGCAGTCATAAGAACATCATTAATATGAACAATATCGTTTTGCTCTTTTGATGATGAAACATCAAATATCAGCTGTTCCGATTGTTCAAGTATTCTCTCTACCGTATCGCTTTCGGTATAAGCAAGTTCCGAAATAGCTCTTGACGAGCCGATCAGCTTTCGTAAAATTGCTTTTTCCTTTATAATTTTCGAATAATAAACAACATTTTCCGTTGTGGGAACAGATGCTGCCACCGAAGCAAGATACGAAATTCCGCCGACAGCATCAAGTCTGTCTCCTTGGTTAAGTCTGTCCGAAACAGTAACAATATCAATCGGTGTATTTTCGTTAAAAAGCTCTATAATTACAGCATATATTTCCTTATTCTGTTCAAAATAAAAGTCTTCGGGGCGCACAATCTCAGCCGATGAAGCAACGCTTGCCGCATCGGTTAAAGCACTTCCGATAATAGATTGTTCCGCTTCTTTGTTATGCGGCAATTCTCTGTCTATATAGCTTATATCTTCCTGAGCCATTAATTCCACCCTTTATTTAAAGACTTTCAACACTTACTCTTACCTTGCCGACGACACCGTGGTTAAGCTTTACTTCAACCTCGGTAATTCCCAAGGTTTTTATTCCGTCCGGCAAAATAAATTTTTTCTTATCAATTTTAATATGATGCTGCATTTTTAACTCTTCCGCAATTTCCTTAGACGTTACGGAGCCGAACAACTTGCCGTTTTCTCCCGCTTTCGCTTTGATTACAACCTTGATTTCTTTCAGTTTTTCCGCAATGTCCTTTGCCTCTTCCAATTCCGTCTGCATTTTAAATTCCGCAGCGTCTTTTTTTCCCTGCATAATATTTAAGTTTTCATTTGTTGCTTCTTTAGCAAGCTTTCTCGGCAAAAGATAATTTCTCGCATATCCGTCCGAAACATTTACAAGCTCACCTTTTTTACCCTGTCCCTTTATATCCTGATTTAAAATAACCTTCATTAGATTTCATCCTTTCTTATTTTCTTTTATATATTCATCAATTGCCTCTTTCAGGCTGTATTTGACTTTTGTTATATCTGTATTCTTAAGCTGTGCACCGGCAACCGTCATATGTCCGCCGCCGCCAAGCTTTTCCATTATCAGCTGAACATTCACTTCTCCCAGTGACCGCGCGCTTATAAATATATCGTTGTCAATTCTGTATATAACAAACGCAGCTTTTGTCCCCGAAATGTTAAGCATATCATCCGCGGCCATTGACGAAATAACTCTTATGTTCGGGTCGCTTGCGCGGCATTCCGCAACAGCCATTCCGCCTGTGTATATTTCGGTCGTCTTGACAATGTCAAGCTTGCACATATATTCATCCTTATCCACATTAAACAGACGCTTTACATAGGATGTGTCAAGTCCGTAACGTTTCAGATATGATGCGGCTTCAAATGTTCTTACACCTGTTTTGGTAATGAAATTCTTCGTATCCATTAATATTCCCACATATAATGACATAGCTTCAAATGCTGTCAAAGAACGCCTGTCATCTATATATTGCATAATTTCCGTTGCCATTTCACAAGTTGACGAAGCGTACGGCTCATGGTACGTTAAAGAACTGTTCTCGATAAATTCCGTACTTCTCCTGTGATGGTCTATCAAAACAACTTTGTTTGCTTTTTTCAATAAATCCGCACAAGGAAGCATGGATGGACGATGAGTGTCAAGAATTACCAAAAGTGAATCCGATGTCAAAATTTCCATAGCGGTGGAATTACTTATAAGCATTCCGTCATATTCTTCTTTTTGTCTTACTCCGTCGGAAAGCGTTTTTATTGCCGGAGAATTGTCAAAAACAATATACGGCTTTTTGCCCGCCGAACGAACTGCCCTCTGCAAGCCTATCGCTGCACCAAAGCAATCATAATCCGCATTTGCATGCCCCATAAAAATAACCTTATCCGAATGAGCTATATAATCCTTGAGCGCAACCGCAAATGCTCTTGTTTTAACACGCGTACTTTTTTCGTAATCCTTTGTATTTCCTCCGTAAAAGCTGTACTGTGTTTCATCTTTTACCGCCGCCTGGTCTCCGCCTCTGCCGAGTGCCATATCGATTGCTGCACGTGCATAGCTTTCATTTTCGATAATATGTCCGCCTGTTCCGACACCTATACTTGCCGTAATCGGAATTTTTATTTCTTCACCTATGGCGCGTATTTTATTAAGCAATTCAAATTTTGTCTTGATATATCCGTTTAAATATCTATGCTCAAAAAAAGCTATATATCGGTCTCTTTCGGTCTTTTTTAAAACACCCTTGCTTTCCCCTACCCATGCACTTACACATCTTGCAATAGCGGAAACCGTATTTTGATAAATATCATCATCCATTTTCTGGAAAATATCATCAAAATTATCAATGTTGATGATAGCGACATCCGTTTTTTCATTTTCGTATTTTTTTTTCAGATTTTCACTTTCGGTACGGTCAAGAAAATAAAGGAGCACTGAATATATCGGCTGTCCGGCATCGTCTGTATTTGCTTTGTTCATAATTATGTTGCCGATAACGGTATAAATTCTGCCTTTGTATGTTGTCTTAATTTTTATGCTGTCAGAAGATTTCAATACTTCAGACCATTTAAGATCCGGAATAATACTTCCGATTGCAACCTCGTACAAATCTTTATTTTCAACCATTTCGCAGAATAAATCGTTATACCACATAATTCTGCTGTCAATCCGCAAAATTACGGTCGCCAAAGGAAATTTGCTGATGGCATCATTTGCCATTGTGCTGTTTTGAGTGGAAACAAGCTTTGCATATTCCACTATATCTTTTGTGTGAAGGTTTCTTATTATAAAATAATATGCACCGAACAGCACTCCGACAGCAGCTTCTCCTGCCGCCAGTCCTATACTATTGTATTGCAGGTATGTGACAATTCCGAATACAATAAAAGCTGCAATGCAAAGTATAACTCCTATTGTATACGGCTGTCTTTTAACATTATTTTTCATAATTAATATACAAGTCCTTTCGGATTAATAAAACAGCCTACTGCTCCGATTATTCTATTTTATCACATTTTTTACGAATAGTCAACATTTCTCGGATATATTTGTACTAATCTTCAGAAAATACCTTTCCTCCGTCAGTAACCTTATCAATAATGTCTTTATAAATCATTTCGGTATTTTCATTAAAATATTTAAGCATTTTATTTGCATCTTTTCTGCTTCCTGCGTAGACTGTCATTTCCAAAAGAGGTACACTGCGGTCGTAAATCCCGCATTTAATCGCATACTCATTTCTTGTAACGGGTACTAATTCACTTCTGACGCTCCTTTTTTCCTCCTCTTCATTAAAGAAAGGAGGAATAGCCTCTTCGATTTGGTCTCGTATATATATCGGAATATTTTTTTCAAAAAATCCGTCTGCTTCTACCCCTTTCGGCAAAAGCTCATATACTGTGGTAAACTCATCGGGAGAAAAGCTTCTTACATGCTCCGTTTCCACAAGATTTGTAAGTGCAAGCTGAAAATCAGAAAATTCAATATTGCAATTGTCCAGTATCAAACCTGTAATTTGCTTGTATGTTACATGTCTGTTTACCTTTGCAAGCGTAAAAAGAATAATATATTGTATCATAACATTATCGTCTATCTCACGCATATATTTCATGTTTTAAAAGCTCCTTTTAAAATTTTTTTAAAATATCCAAATAATAGTATAGCATATTTTATAAAAAAATGATATAATATTTTTAAATAAATCAAAAAAATTTTGAAAGGACGAAAAAAATGCCCAAATTATCAAAAGAAGAAGATATTGAAAGAGTAAAAAAAATGCTGACAAGAGAAAATGAACTCATGCAAAGCGGATATTCATTTGTATGCGGCATTGACGAAGCCGGCAGAGGTCCGCTTGCAGGTCCGGTGTTTGCAGCTGCTGTTATCCTGCCGCCGGGATTAATAATTGAGGGAATAAACGATTCGAAAAAGCTCTCACCAAAAAAGCGTGAAGAATTATATGATATTATCTGTGATAAAGCAATTGCATGGAGCTCGGCAAGCGTTGACGAAAAAACAATTGATGAAATAAATATACTGAATGCCACTTTCCTCGCAATGAGAATGTCTTGCGAAAAACTCTCAACAAAAGCCGACTATGCTCTTGTTGACGGAAATCGCTTGCCCGGGCTTTCCATACCGAGCGAAGCTATTGTAAAAGGAGATGCCAAAAGCATAAGCATAGCGGCCTCTTCAATAATAGCAAAGGTTGAAAGAGACCGTTACATAACAGAAATGGCAAAATTATATCCCGAATACGGATTTGAAAAGCATAAAGGGTACGGTACAAAGGCTCACACGGAGGCAATCTTAAAATACGGTCCTTCACCTATTCACAGAAAAACATTTTTGAAAAAACTTTTGTCGGAGGATAAATAATGCTCACATCAAAACAAATAGGCGACTTCGGCGAAAATGCCGCAGCCGAATACCTTGAAGAAAAGGGCTACGAAATAATAAAGCGGAATTACAAAACGGGTGCGGGAGAAATTGACATTATTGCACTTTCACCCGAGGATGTATGTGTTTTTATAGAGGTTAAAACAAGACGAAACAAAAATTTCGGTCTTGCCTGTGAAGCCGTTGACCGAAAACGTCAGCTGCGCTTGCTGCGTGCTGCCGAAAGCTTTTCGGTAACCGGCGACATGCGTTTTGACGTAATCGAAATATACTACAGCGGCAGTGATTTAATAATACAAGAAATCAACCATATAGAAAACGCATTCGGTGCATAGGATAATTTAACACAAAAAAAAGTTAATTGTCAATACCTGATAATCTCTTATCATTTCTTACCCCGCCGATGAAAGAAACCCAATTATTGTTTGAGCCGACACTTTAGCGGCAGAAAGGAAAATATTATGATAATTGATACGCATTGCGACACATTAAACGAAATTAACGAACAAAACTGTCTTTTAAGAAAAAACTCACTTAATATTGACCTTGAAAGAGCGTCTGCATACGACGGTTACGCACAGTTTTTTGCCGCATGGATTGAAAATGATGTAAATGCAGTTGAAAAGTTCAATACTCTTGCAGACATTTTTGATTGTGAAATCGAAAAAAATAATGATATTGTACAAAAATGTATTTCATATTCCGATATGACAAATGCACTAAAAAATAATAAAATTGCGGCATTTTTATCTCTTGAGGGTGCATATTTTGTAAAATCTCAAAAAGACATTGATTATATTTATTCCCGCGGAGTTCGCTGCACAACACTGACATGGAATCCCGACAGCGCACTTGCCGGTGGTGTAGATTCCGACAACGGTATCACCGCGCTCGGAAGAGAGCTTATTCCATATTTTGAAAATAAAGGTATTTTAATTGATGTTTCACATCTTAGCGAAAAATCTTTTTGGGATATTGCCGAAATCGCAGAAAAGCCTTTTATAGCGTCTCATTCATGTTCAAAAGCAATATGCTCACATAAAAGAAATCTGACCGATGAACAATTTTTAAAAATATGCGATATCGGCGGATGTGTCGGGGTGAATTTTTACAGCAACTTCTTGTCAGACTCCGAAAATGCTTCTGTATCCACTATAATAAAGCATATCAAGCATTTTAGGAAAATAGGCTCAATTGATTGCATCGGTCTCGGAAGCGATTTTGACGGTGTGGATTTGCTCCCCGACGGAATTGTCGGAATTGAAAGCATGAGCAATATAATAAATGAGCTTGAAAAAGAGCATTTCACCTCCTCGGAAATCGAAAAAATAACCTTTAAAAATTATGAGAGGGTACTAAAAGAAATATTATAAAAAAGCTTTTGATAAAAGCTCCGCCTGCGGGCGTAGGAATAAGGTAGCATTTTTGATTTTCCGTCATT
>CAKSJU010000095.1 GCA_934463455.1 uncultured Clostridia bacterium
ACCTATTACAGAAAAAAATAATCGTTGCAGTCCGGTCTTTTTTAGGTAGAAAAATCAAAAAATGATTTTTCATAGAATCAATCCTTTTCTTGCTATCAACAAACTTCGCCACTCGGCGTACCTATGTACGCCGTCGGGTATCCCAAAGCTAAAGCTTTGGCTCGGTTTGTTAATTCCAAAGCTTTTTTCCTATCCCTACAGAAAGGCAAGGGATGTTAAAAAGCTCCGGAACGCAAGAAAAGAAGAGAAAAACAAGAGGGATGTTAAAAAAATCGATTGACTTTTTTAACATCCCATTTTCCTGCATCTTATTTGACCTCTACACCGGTATAGTACGTTTTTAAAATATCTTTATAGTCCATGCCGCAGGATGCAAGATAGTTCGCGCCGTACTGACTCATTCCCACGCCGTGACCGAAGCCGGTCACTTCCATGCGTACAAAATCGCCGTCTTCAATAATCTCAATATTTGAAGAACGCAGTCCGTATATGCTTCTGAGAAGTGTTCCCTTGATTTTTACACCGCCTATATATATGCTTTTTATACCTCCGGCATTGCTTCGTTCGATGTCACCTATAACGCCGCTCTCCCAGTTGATTCCGTCAATATTTTCTTCCGCTTTTTTCTTAAATTCGTCTGCGGGAAGCACAAGCTCGGAGTGATAACGCGGAGACGCTTCGTCCCCCTTGCTTTCGACGCTGACAAGGTACGGCACATCGCCGCCCCAGACATCCTTTGCATTTTCGGTAAATCCGGAGGAGGTGGAATGAAATACTGCCGAAATGGGAGCATCGTTGTAGGTTATTATAACTCCGCTTGTCGAATCAACCGCATCGGATATTTTTTTCCAATATTCCTCCGCTTTTTCCGCACCCCACGCATTTTTTCGCGCCTCTTCGCTCATCCATGCTTTGCAGTGCGTCGAGTCGGTACAGATGTCCGCGCCTTTATGTTCTTTTTTTGCTTCTTCGTTTCCTGCTTTTTTCCTGTTTACAAAATATGTTCTTGCGGCAACCGCTTGTGCTTTGAGTGCTTCCGGCTCAAATTCGGCGGGCATTTCGGCAGCGACCACTTCTTTTAAGTATTGAGACATATCCATCCGGCATACTTTGTCCTCATTTTTTACATATACCGAAATTTTTTCGTACGGCTCGCTTTTTTTTGCCCCCGGAGGTGTATAAATTCCGCAAAGCTTACTTATTATAATATAAGGAAGCAGCAGAGTAAGCACAAAAATTACCATTATTATTATCAAAAATCGTTTCATAAGTATCACCCTTTTCATATATATGTAATAATATAAAGAAAATTTCCGAATTTTTTTTGAAAAATATATTGCAAAATCCTTAAATCTTGGTTATAATGGTATAAGTCGGTATTTATTTTTATCGAGTAATAAAAAATGAGGGGGTGAACAATATGGAATTTGAAAAGGTAAAGAAAGTTTTGGCGGAACAACTGGGTGTTGATGAATCTGTAATAACCTTGGATTCTTCTTTTGTTGATGATTTGGGTGCTGATTCTTTGGATATAGTTGAATTGATTATGGGTTTGGAAACTGAATTTGATATTGAAATCCCGGACGAAGAAGCGGAAAAAATCACCACCGTCGGCGACGCTGTAGACTATATTAAAGAGCATATATAACCTTAGAGCCGACGCTCTCCCGCACAGGCTGCAATCTGTCTGAGGCTATGCTACCGGCAGGCAAAGCGGGATCGTTACTCCGATTTAAAATCATAAAAAAGGCAGCTAAGGGGCGGGACAAAAAACGCCCCTTAATTTTGTAGCCGAAAAACCGTTATGAAAAGAGAAATTACAAATGGAAAATTTGGGGTATATATTTAAAAATAAGAAACTTTTGACCACGGCACTGACTCACAGCTCCTATGGTAATGAAAGAGGCTGCGTCTGCAACGAGAGAATGGAATTTTTGGGCGACGCGGTTTTGAGCATTATTGTAAGCGATTATCTTTTTTTGAATATGCCGAACGAAAACGAAGGAAAGCTTTCAAAAATACGCGCGTCGCTGGTTTGTGAGCAGACACTTGCAAAGCTTGCGAAGATAATCAGGCTCGGGGATTATGTAAGACTCGGAAAAGGCGAAGAAATGAACGGCGGACGCAATCGTGCGTCAATTTTGTCTGATGCGTTTGAAGCGGTATTGGCGGCAATATATTTGGACAGCGGAATGGAAAAGGCAAGAGAGTGGCTGCTCAATTTAATGCGGGACGAGTTAAAGCTTGCCGTTACCGGAAAAACATATCATGACTATAAGACGATTTTGCAGGAGCTTGTTCAAAAGGATAACGGAATTATAAGATATAAGGTTGTTTCGGCAACCGGTCCCGACCACCATAAAGACTTTACGGTCGAAGCAATTATAAATAACCGTTGCGAGGCAACTGCGGAGGGCGAGAGCAAAAAGGAAGCGGAACAGAATGCCGCAAAAAAGGTTTTGAAGGATATGAATTATGAAGTACTTTAATATTCCGATTTTTGTGCCGCATCTCGGCTGTCCTTTTGACTGTGTGTTCTGCAATCAAAGAAAAATCACCGGTGCCGCCGGCAATGTGAGCGAGGAAACCGTTGTAAATACGGTGGAGGAGCATTTGAAGTATCTGCCCGAAAGTGACTGCGAAATCGAAATTGCATTTTTCGGCGGAAGCTTTACCGGAATAGATTCGGCATTGCAGGAAAGACTTTTATCTGCCGCTTATTCTTATGTGGGAAAGCACAATATATCGGGAATAAGAGTGTCAACGCGCCCCGATTATATAGATGATACGGTTATATCGAGACTTAACAAATATAGGGTAACAACCGTTGAACTGGGCGTGCAGAGTATGGACGAAGAGGTCTTAAAGTGCAGTGCAAGAGGTCATACTCCGCATCAGGTGGAGGAAGCGGCAAGCCTTATAAAAAAAGGCGGTATTCGTCTCGGATTGCAGATGATGACCGGACTCCCGGCGGATACGGCGGAAAAATCAATACAAACGGCAAAGAAAATAATTGAGCTTAAGCCGGAAATTGTCAGAATATATCCTACGCTTGTTATAAAGGATACCATGCTTGAAAAAATGTACAGAGATGGAAAATATACTCCGATGAGCGTGGAAGACGCGGTGTCGCTTTGCAGCAGACTTTATAAGATGTTTACCGATGCGGGGATTACCGTAATAAGAGTAGGTCTGCAAAATACGGATGAAATATCTCCCGGCGGTGCGGTTGTTGCGGGGCCGTTTCACAGCGCATTCGGCGAGCTGGTGGACTCCGAGCTTTTTTATAATAAAATATGCGAGAGCATAAAAGCAATTCAAGGGGATTTTGCAGAGGTATATGTAAATCCGCATGATATATCAAAAGCTGCGGGACACAAAAAATGCAACATTGAAAAAATATTTAAAAATTATCAAAAGAAAATATCGGTAAAACCGGACGGCAGCTTGCCGAAAGGTGAAATTCGAATACAGGGCAGGTGAGAAAATGTACTTAAAAAGAATTGAATTGCAGGGGTTTAAATCCTTTGCCGATAAAACAGTTCTTGATTTCGGAGGCGGTGTAACATCGGTCGTAGGTCCTAACGGAAGCGGAAAAAGCAATATTTCGGACGCTATACGCTGGGTCATGGGGGAAATGAGTGCGAAATCCTTGCGCGGCTCCAATATGCAGGATGTCATTTTCGCGGGAACAGAAAACAGAAAACCGGTTAATTTTGCCGAGGTGAGCTTGGTTTTGGATAATTCGAGCGGACTTTTTCCGATTGAGTTTAACGAAATAAAGGTTACCAGGCGTGTTTTCCGTTCGGGCGAAAGTGTCTATCAAATCAATAATGCGAATTGCCGTCTTAAGGATATTGTGGAGTTGTTTATGGACACCGGTATCGGAAGAGACGGATATTCGATGATAGGACAGGGAAACGTGTCGCAGATTTTGTCTACAAAAGCGGAGGACAGACGAACTTTTTTTGAAGAAGCGGCAGGAGTCTCGAAGTTTAAACATAGAAAGGACGAAGCACAGAGAAAGCTTGCGGCGGTAAACGATAACCTTGTAAGAATAAGCGATATTACTGCCGAGCTGGAGGGTCAGCTGAAGCCTTTGGAAAATCAATCGAAAAAGGCAAGAAAATATTTGGTGCTTTACGAAGAGTATAAGGGACTTGATGTCAGCATGTGCCTTATCAATCTTGAAAAAAATAAAGGGTTAAAGGAAAAAGCACGCGCCGAGTACGAAAGCGTTGCCGATGAAATAGAAGATTTGAAATCGCGCGAGACGGAAATTGAAAAAAAGCGCGGCGAGCTTTACGATAAAAGCGAGCAAAAAGACGAGGAACAGGCAAGAAAGAATAATGAGCTTATAGAAAACGAAGCGGCAAGCATGGCAGCGGCAAACGATATTTCGATTGCGCAGAACGATATTAAAAACAACAGTGCCATGAGCGAAAGAATCGACCGCGAAATCGAAGCTTTAAACAATGAGAACATACAATCCGAAACGAGGATAAAAGAGCTTTCCGAGGCGATTTTGCGCCGTGAAACCGAAGCGGGCGAGCTGCTCGATGAATTTGACAGAATAAAATCCGATAATGAAGAGATTTATTCGGATATATCCGCATGCCGTGCCGAAGCGGACAAGCTGAAATCGGAAATTATTGACGCAATGAACGAAGCGGCGGCAAAGAAAGCAAAAATCGCAGGTGCGGAATCCGCAAGAAGCGGTCTGCTGCAAAGACGCGAAACGGTCGAAACCGAAAAGAGAAGCCGCGGCATGAGCTTGGAAAATGTGAAAAAAGAACTTGAAAGTCATTTGGCGGAAATTGAAGAAAAGTCGAAAAAATGCGAAGACTTGAAGCTTAGAGTAAAAGACCTTGCCGAACGCAGTGAAAAAATAAAATCGGATTATAACAATATAAAAAGAGAAAAAGACGAAACGAGTGTTACTTTAAATTCAAAGCAGTCTCAAAAGCGCATTTTGGAGGGAATGGAAAATTCCTACGAGGGCTATGCAAAGAGCGTAAAGGCGGTTTTGCAGGCACCGGAATTAAAAAGACTTTCAATTTACGGAACACTTTCGGGACTTGCGGAGGTGGAAAAAGAATATGTAACCGCAATCGAAACGGCTCTCGGAGGTGCAATGCAGAATATTGTGGTTGAAAGCGAGGAGGACGCGAAAGCCGCTATTGAGTTTTTGAGGAGAACTCATGCCGGCAGAGCAACGTTTCTTCCGGTAAGCTCGGTAAAGGGCAGACTTTTGGAGCAGGAGAAGGAAGTATCTTCCTTCAAGGGCTTTGTGGGGATTGCTTCGGAATTGGTTAAGTATGATAAAAAATACGACGGTATAATAAAAAATCTTTTGGGGCGCGTTGTTGTTGTCGATAACATCGACAGCGGAATTGCAATGAGCAGAAAATTCGGCTATAAATTTAAGGTTGTATCCTTAAACGGAGATATTTTGAATGCCGGCGGCTCAATGTCCGGAGGAAGTACAAACAAAGCCGGCGGATTTTTGTCACGTGCGGGAGAGATTAAAACTCTCGGAAAGGAAATTTCCGAATTATCCGCAAAGCTCCGTGAGCTTTCGGAAAAAGCGGAGGAAACGGAAAGCGATATTCGAAATCTGAATGTACAGCTTGAAACCTGTGAGCCGCTGGCAAGAGAATATGAAAACGAGCTGCTGGTTTTAGACAATACCTGTAAACATCTTAAACAAACCATAGACGAAAGCGGCTCTTCGGAAAAAGCCTTTGCCGAAGAATTGGAGCAGATAGAGAGAAAAATATCCGAAAGCGGCGAGGAGATTGCGGGTCTTATTGCCGATGCCCGTAAAACGGAAAATGAAATCGAGGAGAAAAACAGACTTGTCGGCGAAGCGGAAAAACGCTTTTCTGAATTATCGGCTGCCAAAGAGGAAAAAAGCAAAGAACTGGTGGACGGTACTTTGCGCCTGAGAGAAAACGAAAGAAATATACAGGCAGATAAGAGTGAAATTGAAGCCTTAAAGGAAAAGATAAATCAAAATACGGAGCTTGTAAGCGTAAAGGAAAAGGATAAGTCGGATATTGCGCAAATGAGCCGTGAGCTTTCGGAAAAAATCGAAGAGAAAAATAATGAAATAGAAGAAATCAAAGAGAAATCCGAGCAAATCAAGCAGAGCATTGCGAAGATTGAGGAAGAAAAGGTCAATATAGTTGACGCACTCAAGCAAATTCAAACAAATAACAAAGACGTTACCGACAGGATGATTTTGTTGCAGCAGGAGCTTGCAAAAGCAGAAAACAAAGAAAATAAAATAATTTCCGACAGTGAAAATATTGTCAACAGATTGTGGGACGATTACGAGCTTACTCCGACAAGTGCCGAAGAGGCAAGAGTGGAAGTGGAGGACGAAAAGGAAGCGGCGGCAAGAGTACATGAGCTGCGCGGGAAAATAAAATCGCTCGGAAGCGTAAATATGGACGCTATTGAAGAGTATAAGTCGGTTTCGGAAAGATTTGAATTTCTTACGACGCAAAAAACCGACCTGGAGACTTCGCGAGATAATTTGAATAAGGTTATAGACTCCACACAGGAGCTTATGGAGGAGCATTTCCGCAAGCAGTTCGAGGAGATAAACAAAAGCTTTTCGCATGTATTCACCGAGCTTTTCGGCGGAGGGCGCGGAAGATTGTACCTTTCCGACCCGTCGGATGTAATGGAAAGCGGTATAGAAATTGAAGCGCAGCTCCCCGGAAAGAGTACGCAAAATCTTTCGCTTTATTCCGGCGGCGAAAAATCGTTTATTGCAATTGCGCTTTTGTTCGCAATTCTGGAGGTAAAACCGACCCCGTTCTGCATACTTGACGAAATTGACGCGGCTTTGGACGATGTAAATGTGTCCCGATTTGCGACTTATCTTAAAAATTATTTGTCCGAAACTCAGTTTATAGTTATAACCCACAGGCGCGGAACTATGGAAGCGGCAAATATAATGTACGGCGTTACAATGCAGGAAAAGGGCGTGTCGAAGCTGCTTTCGCTGCATATTGACGATGTGGACGATGAAATGCTTAAATAAAGAAAGAGCCCGTAAGAATTTGAGTTAATTGATTTATTGTTTGCGGGCAGAAAGGCTGTGGATATTAATATGGGATTTTTTGAGAAATTAAAACAAAGTCTCGGCAAAACCAAAGAAACGATTTCCGAACAGGTAAATAATGTATTCAAGGTTTTTGTCAAAATAGATGAGGAATTTTTTGAAGAGCTGGAGGAAGCGCTTATTATGGCGGATTTCGGAGTGGAAACCTCCGGCGAAATAATAGAAAAGCTGCGCGACCGGGTTAAAACAAAGCACCTTACCGACGGAAATGACGTAAAAGACGAATTAAAGGAAGTTATAACCGAAATTCTTATGAGTACGGATACGACAATGCACCTTGAGACAAAACCGTCAATAATACTTGTAATAGGCGTGAACGGTGTGGGAAAAACAACAAGCATAGGCAAGCTTGCGGCGCATTATAAAGCACAAGGGAAGAAGGTTTTGCTTGCCGCGGCGGATACCTTCAGAGCGGCGGCGATAGACCAGCTTGATATTTGGGCAGCGCGCTGCGGATGCGATATTATAAAGCAGCAGGAAAACAGTGACCCTGCGGCAGTGGTTTTTGACGCATGCAACGCGGCAAAAGCGAGAGGGGCGGATATATTAATCTGCGATACCGCCGGCAGACTGCACAATAAGAAAAATCTTATGGCGGAGCTTGCGAAAATATCAAGGGTAATAGACAGAGAGCTTCCCGGAGCGGCGAGGGAAACGCTTTTGGTTTTGGACGCAACCACGGGACAAAATGCGACAAGTCAGGCAAAGCTTTTCTCCGAAGCGGCGGATATAAGCGGTATTATTTTAACTAAGCTGGACGGTACAGCAAAGGGCGGAATAGTTGTTTCCATTGCGCAGGAACAAAATATACCGGTAAAATTTGTCGGAGTCGGCGAAGCAATAGACGATTTGCAGGAATTTAACCCTGCCGATTTTGCAAAGGCGGTTTTTGAAGATTGATAATAGTTAATCGCAAAACTTTAGTTTTACAATTAGCTAAAGACTGATAATAAAAGGAGAGAGTACGGATGAAAACAATGAAAAGGATATTCGGTATTTTTGCTTTGATATTTTTATTAATTGTTCCGTCAGCTTTTGCCGAGCTTTCGGAGGATGATATTAATGCAATAATGCGCGATATCAATTCGGGTGATGTACAAGCTGTTGTTTCAATTATCGAGTCGGGAAAATTGGATGAGCTGTGTTTAATGATAAACGGATATGATAAGGGCTGTTCGGCATATGAAAACACAGCGATAATGATTTCGGG
>CAKSJU010000096.1 GCA_934463455.1 uncultured Clostridia bacterium
TTTTTCTGCTTATTCCGTTTTATCACTATAAATTTCCCTTTAAAATCAGACCATATCCAGACATGCTCTTCAACAGATTTATAAAAATATTTTGTTAAATTTTAAATTATACTCCGGCACATATGCTGCAATTATAGCTTATAGATGAAATTATGTCATCTTCACATATGTTTTGGGGAATATCTATAGTGAAAATGTAGTTGCGAAAGTCTTCTTTTTTTTCTATGCAGACATCAAATACTTGTATTCCCATAGCGTTGAACATAGCGGTTGTGCGGGATTGAAAATCCGTGCAGGTTACATTTTTTATGCTTATTTTTTTCATCTTGGAGGTTTTTAGCCATTTGAAGTTTTTATGCAGCAATACTTGGGCAAATATTAATATTACTGTTGCGGAAACACCTACAAAGTACATTCCGGCACCGATAGCCATGCCGACCCCGGAGGTTGCCCATATCCCGGCGGCAGTTGTAAGACCGGTTACCGTATTTTTGTGAACAAAAATCATTCCCGCACCCAAAAATCCTATACCGCTTGCTATTGTGGATGCAACTCTGGAAGGGTCAAGCTTAATGTTTGCGGCAGCATACATGCTGTTTTCGATAAGGTCAAAAAAGGCATACTTTGATACAATCATCATTAAAGCGGCAGCGCATGCAACAACACAATGTGTTCTGACACCCGCTTCCTTTGAACGGTTTTTGCGTTCAAGACCTATCATAATTCCGCAAATACTTGCCGCTATCATTCGAAAAAGATAATATGCCTGATGTATGTCGAAAAATTCCAAAATATCACCCTCTTTGTTATATACTATTCAATTTCTCCCGAAACAATGATATTGCTCCCGAAAAGATTTTTTATGACAATATCTCCGATTTTTACAGGTGTATCAATGACTGTATTATGTATTTCTTTCATGCAATCAAAAATTTTGTCTTTCGGTATCGGGCGGTCTGTTTTTACGGGAATCGGAATACCGCGGGAATTTAGAATGGTGGAGGTTACCGTTCTTGTCGGATTGGTAAATTCATTTTTCGCATACTCCGCTCCGCGGGGACAGGTATTGCCCTCTATATTTGTGATTTTTCCGTTTTCCGAGGTTATTGTAATGCTGCACCCAATAGGGCATATTATACAGGTTAAGCTTTTTTTCATGCTAATTCCTCCAATTCAAAATACAGATTGCCGCAGGCGGGGAGTATATCTTTTTTCAATATAACTTTATTCATTTCTCCGGGAGCCGCTTTTATAAGTTTTTTTGAATATATGATCTTATCATTGGAACGTACATTCAAGTGTACGTTTTTGTAGACATTGCTTACGCGGAAAAATACGGTTATATCCTTTTGCTCGGTTATTCTCTGCGGGACGGTATAACGGATTTTTCCGTCTGTTTTAATTTCCAGCGATAAATCGCTGTTTGTTTTGCCGAAGATATATTCACATGCCGCGCGTCCGGCTATTTCCGCTTCATCCGATACAAAATCCACCAAATCATGAACATGAAGAACATTTCCGCACGCAAATATTCCGGGTACAAGAGTTTGTCTGTCTTGGTCAACATTTGCTCCGTTTGTAATTTTATCGAGTTCTATCCCTGCATTTTGCGTAAGCTCGTTTTCGGGAATAAGTCCGACCGAAAGTAAAAGCGTGTCGCAGGGAATGTATTGTTCACTGCCGGGGATAGGTTTGCCGGATTTGTCAACCTTTGCCGTTGTGACACCCGTCACACGTTCGTTCCCGTGTATTTGTACAACCGTTCTGCTCAGCATAAGAGGAATATTAAAATCATTTAAGCATTGCTCTATATTTCGTGCAAGACCGCCCGAGTACGGCATAAGCTCGCATACGGCGTGTACCGTTGCCCCCTCCAGAGTC
Organism: uncultured Clostridia bacterium; assembly: GCA_934463455.1. GTDB lineage: Bacteria > Bacillota > Clostridia > UBA1381 > UBA1381 > CAKSQL01. Next base: position 1,882 of record CAKSJU010000096.1, read on the forward strand.
ATACGGCGAGCCATTATAAGACCTATATCGCCGGATCCTAAAATAACCACTTCTTTTCCGGGCATATATCCCATGATATTTACAAGCTTTTGAGCGCAGCCGGCACTGTATATACCGGCAGGACGGCTTCCGGCAATGCGCAGTGCACCTTTTGCTCTTTCGCGGCATCCCATGGCAAGAATTATTGCTTTTGCCTGAATTTGGAAAATGCCGTCATTTTTGTTTACAGCTGTCACAATTTTATCCTTTGATACAGATAAAACCATAGTGTCAAGCTTATAGGGGATATTGTATTTTTTAATTTTTTCTGCGTAACGATGCGCATATTCGGGACCTGTCAGTTCTTCTCCGAATTTATGTAATCCGAAACCGTTATGTATACATTGACCGAGTATACCGCCAAGGCGTGAATCCCTTTCCAGTATCAGAATATTTTTTACGCCGTTTTCGTAAGCGGCAGCGGCGGCACTCATTCCTGCCGGTCCTCCGCCTATTATAATCAAATCAATCATGCTTGCCCCTCTTTTCGAATACTATATTTGAATTTCTGCCGAATTTTGTGACCTCTTCAAAGGGAATATCCAATTCTCTTGCCAAAATTTTTGCTGTGTAAGGCAGACAAAAACCGCTCTGACAGCGTCCCATTCCGGCTCTTGTTCGTCTTTTTATCCCGTCTGTGTCGCGCGCACCGGGGTTTGTATGTATCGCTTCTATTATTTCGCCCTCCGAAACCCCCTCACATCTGCATATGATTTTACCGAAAGCGGGATTTTCTTTTATAATTTTATTTTTTTCTTCCATGCTCGCTTCACGGAAATAGTGACTTGGTTTTCTTATCGGATTAAAGCTTTCTTTTTTTAAAAGCGTCAAGCCGTTTTCTTTTAAAAGCCCGACAACATATTCGGCTATTGCGGGAGCGGATGAAAGCCCGGGGGATTCAATCCCGGCAACGTTTATGAATTTTTCGCTGACCGCCTTAATTATAAAATCTCCTGTGCTGCCCACGGCTCTCAATCCGCAAAAAGATGTTATCATTTTTGAAAACGGGACATTTTCGATGCTTTCGGAAGCTTCCGACATGATTTTTTCAAATCCGCTCTCGGTTGTACTTTTGTCGGTTTTATCGGTTATGTCAACAGCTGTCGGACCCGTAAGAAAATTTCCGTCTACTGTTGGAGAGAGTAAAATACCTTTACCTTTGTCGGTAGGTGTTCTGAATATGGTATGGGAGCAAAGCTTGCCGCATGATTTGTCCAAAAGTATGTATTCTCCTCGGCGAGGGTGTATATTAAAGGACAAGCCAACTGCCATATCGGCAATCTTATCAGCATAAAGTCCTGCGGCATTAATGATATATTTTGATTGGATTTTACCGGCGGGAGATGATATCTCATATGTATCGCCGCATTTTGATATATCGGTTACTTCAAAATTAAGCTTAAGCTTCACACCGTTATCCATAGCGTTTCCCATTGCCGCAATACATAGCTCGTAAGGGCATATAATTGCACCGGTGGGAGCATAAAGTGCATAGAGTATTTTACTTGATAAATTCGGCTCTTTTTGATGAATTTCATCGGAATTTAAAATTTTTAATCCGTCAACTCCGTTTTCAATTCCCTGTTTCATGAGCTTTTCGATAATTTTGAGGTCATCCGTTCCGAAGCCCGCAACCAACGACCCGTTATTTATGTATTTTACTCCGAGTTCTTCGGCAACTTTTTGCATCATTTTAGAGCCGCGTACATTAAGCTTTGCTTTTAAAGTTCCCGGCTTTGCGTCAAAACCTGCATGAACGATTGCGGAATTTGCCTTTGTTGCTCCGCATGCAACGTCGTTTTCTTTTTCCAATACACATATTTTCAGATTGTATCTTGAAAGTTCGCGCGCAACCATTGCACCGATTATTCCTCCGCCTATTATTGAAATGTCGTACAAATTTATCCTCTCCTTAAGCTTAAAACTAATGCTTCACAATTAATTTTATACTAATTATATGATTTTATATTTACTTTTTTCAAATAGTATTATATAATAAATATGCAACATAAGTCAACAATGGCGGTTGAAAAGGAAAAAAATGCTTTTTTATTATGTAAAATGAGCAAAAATGAGCAAAAGGTGATGAGAATATGTACGGAAATGAAAGGGAAAAAGAAATATTGATGCTGCTGGAGCAAAATGATTATGCTACGGTAGAATATTTGTCGGAAAAAATTCATATAAGTCCGTCAAGTATACGAAGAGATTTAAAAAGGCTGGAGATGAAAGGGCTTGTTACAAGAAGTTACGGCGGAGCGGAAATAAAAAATTCTATTAACAGGCAAATACCGTTTCATTTAAGAAGTCACAAAAATGCAAAGGAGAAATCTGTTGTTGCTAAAAAAGCGGCGGCACTTGTGAAGCCGGGAGACGTAATCTTTGCTGATTGCTCGACAAGTACATATTTTATGGCGAGATATTTGAAGGACATAAAAGATATAACGGTTATAACAAACAGCCTTACAAGTATGATAGCGTATTCGGAATATAATATAAATTCATTTTTTGCCGGAGGGAAGCTTAATCCGGAAAACCGCTCCTGCTGCATCGGATCGAATACCGAGGAATTTATATCGAATATACATGCGGATTTGTGCTTTTTTTCGGTACAGTCACTCACAAAAGACGGCATTCTTTACGATTGCTTTGCAAACGAAATTATGCCGAGAAAATTGATGATAAAAAATTCCGAAAAAAAGGTTTTTCTTTGCGACCATAGCAAAATAAATCGTTTTTCGGCATATAAGCTTTGCGAAATATCCGATTTGGATGTGGTGATAAGTGATATAAATATTGAAAAGTATCTTGAAAAAGAATATAAAGGCGTATGCTTTGAAACGGCGGCCGATTAATTAAAAAAATCGTTCTTTACAAATTTTTAAAAATTATTTTGTTGTAAATACAACGTACTTTTTTCGGGTAATATAATATACTGTAATTGTAAAAAATAATATTAGAAATTTGTATTGCCGCGAAAGCGGCGGAACGGAGGAATATAATGGAACAAAAAATGTTTTGCTTTCAATGTGAACAGACGGCGGGCTGCTCGGGATGTACCGGGAATGCGGGAGTATGCGGAAAAAATGCTACCGTTGCAGGCTTGCAGGATGAATTGACGGGAGCTTTGATAGGTCTTGTACGGGCAATGGGAAACACTGTGCCGAATAAAGAAATAAGCGGATTAATTATTGACGGACTTTTCACTACGGTAACAAATGTTAATTTTAATGAAAAGACAATAAAGGAGCTTATCAAAAAGGTAAGAGACGAAAGGGAAAAGCTTGTCCCGCAATGCTCGGCATGTCAGGCTCCGTGTTCAAACGGCGGTGAGTACGATATGTCGGATTTGTGGGGAGCGGACGAGGATATAAGAAGTCTTAAATCACTGATATTGTTCGGTATACGCGGAATGGCGGCATATGCTTACCATGCGAGATTGCTCGGATATGAAGATGAAGAGGTAAATACTTTTTTTGTGAAAGCATTGTTTGCTGTGGGAGAGGATTGGGACAGTGAAAAGCTTCTTCCGTTGGTTTTGGAGGTTGGCAGAGTAAATTTGATTTGCATGAAAATGCTTGATGCCGCAAATACGGAAACTTACGGAACACCGGCGCCGACAACCGTTCCTTTGAAGGTTGAAAAAGGACCGTTTATTGTTATTTCGGGACACGACCTGCTTGATTTAAAGCTTTTGCTCGAACAAACCGAAGGAAAGGGAATAAATATATATACGCATGGGGAAATGCTTCCCGCACACGGTTATCCGGAACTTAAAAAATATAAGCATTTAAAAGGAAATTTCGGAACTGCATGGCAAAATCAGCAAAAAGAATTTGCAGATATTCCGGCACCGGTTTTATTTACAACAAATTGTCTTATGCCTCCTAAAAAAAGCTATGCCGACCGTGTATTCACAACGGAGGTAGTATCTTATCCGGAAATGGTGCACATCGGAAAGGACAGGGATTTTACAAGGGTTATAGAAAAATCGCTTGAACTCGGAGGATATGATGAGGACAGACAGTTTACGGGAATAAACGGCGGTGAAAATGTAATGACCGGCTTTGCTCACGGTGCGGTTTTGAATGTTGCCGATAAGGTGATAGACGCTGTGAAAAACGGTGATATAAAGCATTTCTTCCTTGTGGGAGGCTGCGACGGAGCGCGCCCGGGCAGAAATTACTATACCGACTTCGTAAAACAAAGTCCTGCCGATACTGTGATATTGACGCTTGCCTGCGGAAAATACAGATTTAACGACCTTGATTTGGGAACAATCGGAGGTTTGCCGCGTCTTATGGATATGGGACAGTGCAACGACGCCTACAGTGCCATAAAAGTAGCGGCAGCTCTTGCCGAAGCATTCGGCTGCGGAGTGAATGAATTGCCGCTGTCAATGATTTTATCTTGGTATGAACAAAAGGCGGTCTGCATATTATTAACGCTGCTTTACCTGGGTATTAAGGATATAAGGCTCGGACCGACGCTTCCGGCATTTATTTCGCCGAATGTATTGAATATTCTTGCGGAAAAATATAATATTGCACCGATAACAACTCCCGAAGAGGATTTAAAAGCAATTTTGGGATAATATGTTTATTGAGCTGAATGAAAATATGCTGCTTGTTTGGCAGATTTGAGACAATATTTTCATTCAGCTTTACCTTTTTTGTAATATAATCTTGCAAAATATGATAGTTTGTTGTAAAATTATAGTATATTTTGGCGAAAAAAATCTTATCCGCATCTTTGCCGGATATATGATACAATATAATCAGGAAAGAGGATTGACAAATGAAAGAAATAATTCAATTGTTTTTGCTTTTTGCAAAAATAGGGGCAGTTACATTTGGCGGAGGCTATGCTATGCTGCCGATATTGCAGCGGGAAATTGTGGAAAAGCACAAATGGGCAACAGATGAAGAGCTTGTCGATTACTTTGCGGTCGGGCAGTGCACTCCCGGAGTTATCGCGGTTAACACCGCTACTTTTATAGGTTATAAAAGAAAAGGCATTTTGGGAGGAATATTCGCAACTCTCGGAGTTGTGGCACCGTCGATTTTGATTATATCCGTAATTGCTGCGTTTATAACCAATTATGCCGATATTCCACAGGTAAAGTATGCTTTTAACGGAATAAGAGTGTGCGTATGTGTGCTGATTTTGAACGCTATAACAAAGCTTGCAAAAAATTCTCTGACAGATAAATTTACATATATTATTTTCGGAGTATGTTTTCTGCTTTCGGTATTTTTCAAGGTATCTGCGGCTTGGCTCGTAATAGGTGCAGGTTTTGCGGGATATGTGATAAAACGTATCATCGGGGAGGGTAGAAAAAATGCTGCTGATTGAATTGTTTTTTGCCTTCTTTAAAATAGGCTTACTTGCGGTAGGCGGAGGCTTGGCAACTCTTCCGTTTTTGTATGAATTAACCGCTGCATACGATTGGATTACTGTTTCGGATATATCAAATCTTGTTGCAATTTCCGAATCCACTCCGGGACCTCTCGGTGTAAATATGGCTACATATGTCGGATTTTTGCAGTCCGGACCTGTGGGAGCTGTTACTTCAACCTTGGGGTTGATAACACCGTCGGTGATAGTAATAGTAATTGTTGCAAAATTTTTGGATAAATTTAAAAACAGTCAGGTTGTAAAAAATATTTTTTACGGATTGAGAGCGGCGTCCTGCGCACTTATTGCCGCAGCAGGGATTGCAGTGGCAAGGCTGGCATTTTTCGGAGAAAAAATGTATTCATTTTTCTGGCAGGGAGCTGTTTTGGCGGTGATTTTATTTTTCTCTGTAAAAAAACTGAAATGGCATCCCATAGTATTTATAGCTGTTTCGGCATTACTGGGCATTATTTTTAAATTTGAATTATAGAAATGCGATAGGAGATGATGAAGTGACAAAGCCGTGTAAGATATGCAGAGATTTTTTAATAACAGCGGCAGGTGTTTTCTTAAGTTATATTTCAAGTGTTGTCGTATGGGATTTTCTGGGTGCAAAGTCACTTATTCCGTCAATATTTGTATTGGGTACATTTTTAATATCCGTCTTTACAGACGGATATATGTGGGGGCTAATATCGACAGCGGCAGGCGTTTTGGCGGTGAATTTCGCTTTCATGTTCCCTTTTTATAAAATAAATTTTTCAATACCCGAAAATTTTATTTCTGCTGTTATCATGATTATTGTTTCAGTTATCACCGGTGCAATGATAACAAAACTTAAAAAACAGGAGATACTGAAAGCGGAAAACGAAAAAGAGAGAATGAGAACAAATCTTATGCGTGCGGTTTCGCATGATTTGAGAACTCCGCTTACAAC
>CAKSJU010000097.1 GCA_934463455.1 uncultured Clostridia bacterium
CCATTGCGGCTGTCAAAATAACCGATAATATCTTTTTCATTTAAATTCCTCACTTTCTAATTTTCTTCTCGCCATGTTTGGTAATCCGAAAGACAATTCAAATCTGTAAGATTGTCAAATAAAAATGCCTGCACTTCATATTCTCCGTCCGTTAAATCCGGAAGCTCAAAATTTACTTCAAGCACTGTCGGAGTGCTCGAATAATCTGTTTTTGCAATATTTACAACATCGGTTGCCTTTTTTATTACCAGCTTATTATCCTTTGTTACAACAGCTGCCAGCTGCGCTTTTGTTCCCTCCTCTCTTTTATTATTTTTCACCTCTGCCTTTATTGTAATATCACCCTGCTGCAGAACGTCTGTTTTTGCCCCTCCGATATAAATTACCGGCTTTGCATATTCTGCATCAAGCGGTGTTGGGGTAACATGAATTGTTTTTTCTTCGGACAATTTGCCGTCCGAGCTTTCACAAACAACCGAAAATAGATACTCAATATCATTTGAAAGCTTTTCAAATGCAACGCTTTCTGTTTCTGCGCTCATTTCGGCACACTGAACCCTTCTTTCGGTATCGGGATCTATCATATACACTCTTGTAATTGCCGCTTTATCCGGAGCAGACCAAGAAAGTATTGCTGTATTTCTCAATGCTTTCGCACTTAAGCTTTCAACTCCGTTTATTTTAACGGTTTCAGGCTCAAACTCCTGTTCGGCAACAATCTCACCGTCCGCTCCGTTTTCATCTGTTTCGCACAGCTTAAATGAATCCATTAAAATATCCGCATACATAGTAATTTCAAATCTCATATTAAGAGAAGTTTTTCCCTCAATATAGTACGTGTATTGCCTCCATTGATTTTCGGCTTCTCCCTGAATGTAAGCCGCATCGCTTCCGTCGGCAAATGCTTCCCATGCGTTATTCATGGATATGTATGTTTTCCCGAGCATTTTTGCCATAAAGGTCATTTTGTAGCGCTTATTTTTATCTAAATTCGAAACTCCGTATACCAAGGACATATACGTTCCCGATTTCCATACGCCTTGATTTGCTTCTATTTTCAGCGCGCCGGTTCCCGTATAACCGTTTTCCCGGTCAATATGCGCGCTGCCCGGGAAAAATCCGTCGTCGCCGTCGGTATAAGCAACGCTGAGCGGAACAAAAAGATTTTTATTTTCCGTTGCTTTTCCGCTTACTATGTACTCGCTTACTTTTTTGTCAGAAAATTCGCAGACTATTTTGTATTGTTTTTGCGTTCCTTCCGGCAAATTTTCCTGTTTTACAATATTGTAATTGCTTGCTGTAGCATTTGTTGTACCGATTTGCGCCGGCACATCGGTAATATCGTAAAGCTTTACATCGGTAAGCCTTGTACTTGACGGGTTTCTCCATGACACAACTATCATCCCGTTTCGCTCGTTTACAACAACCGTTTTAGGATAATATTCATCCGAAAGAACTGTCTGCATTCCTTCTTTTTTGATTTTGGAATTTTCAAAGCCTCCGTCATTCATCAAATTTTCTGTTTTTCCGGTTTCACAAACCGAAATATCATCTATATAAAGCTCCTCTATTCCTCTGTCAAAGCTGATTTTGAAAATTGGATTGTCCTCATCATATAAAACTGTAAATTTATATTGCTTCCAGCCGTTTTCCATATCCTGTACGGTATAACGAGTGTTTCTGCTTAATCTTACCAGACTTCCGTTATTTGTATTATCATCCAATCCAATACCTATAAGAACTCCTCTTAAGTCATAAGTACCCTTCAGGTAAAATTCAACGTCATAGCTGTTTCCGTTTACCAACCCGCTTACAGAGGTTTCAACATCCATCGTTACATTTCTTTGAACGTTTCTTTTAAAGACCGCATACAAGCTGTGGTTTCCCGTATAAGCTTCGTTTGAAATATCAACATATTCGGTTTCCGGATTAAGCGGCAGCGCCGAATCATCCGGTTCTTTATAGGAAAGCGTCCATCCCGTCGCTGCGGCATATCCCATAGGGCATATCTGAATTGCAGCAATCAATGCCGTAAAAAATGCCGTTAATCTTTTTTTCATGCTCTCATTCCTCCCTTAAAGGTCTTTGTAAAGAATAATATAATCCGTTCTGTAATTATTTACAGCAACAAGTACATAATCGCCTATGCAAATATCATTAATCGAAGCAGGCTCAAAGCTCTTTTCGCCCTTTGTATATGACTGCATTTTCACTTTTCTGTCTACATATATTACCAAATCTCCGCCGCAATCAATTTTAATTAATCTTCTATCGCTGTCCGCAGCTGTTATTATTCCCTGAACATAATCCGGAGTACTTACAATAAGTGCATTTTTGTCATTCTGCGTCGGATTTTGTTTTTTCTTTCCGTCGCTGAGCGTATATTTGAGAACTGTATTTACGATTTTTCCGTTTTCCAATTTTATCAGAATAACATCGCCAAGCTTGTAATTTCCGACATTCTGCTCATATCGTTTATCGACCGGGAGCGGAATATTGTATGTACCGTTATAGTTTCCCACAATGTTTTTTACAGGTTCGTCATCCGCGTCAAGTGATGTTGACATATTTGAAACGCAGAGCGGAATGTAAGTAAAATTAGTTACCTTGGTGTTTCTTACCACAATTGCCTTTGCAACATTAAATTCATCCACATCATACACTTTATATTTAAAGTTTCCGCCTTGAACAAAGAAGGATACAGTGTCAATATAATAATCATCTTCATTATAGGTATGCGACGTAGGTATTACGAAAACCTTCGTATCCGCGTCAATATAGTGCATACAATAAAATGACTTATTTCTCGGTGAATAAAATCTTTCCGCTTCTGCCGTACAGGTAAATCTGTTTGTATTTGAAGTTTCGGTTTCAAAAGCTGTTTCTATCTCATCTATTTCATCATTTTTGACTTTTATTGTCAACAGCTGCGGATCGTAATTTTCTCCTCCCAATGCTGTATATACCGCACTGCTTTCAATGCGTGTTCCGTCCAATTTTGTTTTGTCGCGGCAATAAAGCTTTTGCCATTCATTATCGGTATTTAAAAACTTGATAAGGCACTTTTCTTCTGCGTCATCGTAATATATTTTTAAAGCATACACATACGAATAATCGGTAAGCGAATCATAAGTTACATAAAACACATTTCCGAAAGCGTCAAAATACACTGTCTGTTCCTGTGAAACTGTCAGTTTTTTTGCACCGAGCTGTGATGTGTTCAGCAAATCATAATAATGCTTGGATATTGTATATTCCGTCTCATCCTCCGTGAAAATCACTTTACGATATTCGTCATTTACAGAGTTCGGCTTAAGCCTTTTATTATTGTCGGATACAATAATTGTTATAATCGGATTTGCACTTTTCGATTTTGCAACGCTCAAAACCATATTTTTTTTCAGATCCGACAAAGATATTTTCTCATTGTCTTTTAATATGGTATATTTATCAACCTTATCAGAATCAAGCTCGATAATCTGCATATCGGGAATATTTGTGAATTTATTGTAAATCTTATCTCCCGACACGGAATTTACCAAAATCGTTTCATAAGAAGTTACAAATATAATATCGAATTTTCCGTCTCCGTTTGTATCCGACAAAGTCAACTCTCCCACCTTCGGAGTAAAGTCCGAAGATGTGTATTCGGGATAAAGCTGTCCATTGTATACCACCCTGAGCGCAGGCGCAAGCTTTGCAGTCTTTTCTTTATCGGAAACCTCATAATTTAAACCAAGCATATCATCGGAAATTGCTGTTACATCTTCGGCACTAATTGTCAGCTTGTCTTTTTCATCGCTTTCATCTTCAATATATACAAGCTTTTCATCTCCGTTTTTGGGTGAATACACATATGCCGTAACTTTATTTCCGAGTATATACTCATCGTACTTATATAATGTTTCGTACTCAACATTATTAAGCTCTATTTTATTCTCCCCTGCGCCGTCGCTCTTAAATAACGATGTGTTTTCCGTTGCCGTTACTACGCTTTCAAACGATTTTATTTTCTTATATTTTAAAAGCGTATTGACAGAATCGCCGGTATCGATAGTCATTTCATTTCCGTTCAGTTTAATTTCCGGTATTTTTACATCCAATGCGGAATAAAGCAAATCTACAGCTTCTTCAGCTGAAAGCTTTTCCGAAAGTCCCGTCTTAAGTCCTATTTCAGATGCAATCAATCCGACATTTTTACCGTTTTTAATCTCAAAGCCATACCCCAAAGCATTTTCCAGCCAGGTATATGCCTTGTCTTTTTCTATTCTTCCCTTTGAGCTTATTTTTTCGTTTTTTTCAATTATGCCTTCTGTTCTTGCAAACTCAACACAATCTTTTTGCGAAACTTCCGAAACAAGATTACATACATATTCAAGAAATTTTCCCTCGGTTACGTTTACGGTTGTCAGATTATCGATTTCTATATCGGTAATTCCTATGCTGTTAAGCATATCAAGCTTAGTTTCAGCTGTTTTGTCGGCAGCAAAAACCGTAGTTGACATAAGCAGTGCAAGAGCTGCAAGTAATATTTTTTTAATCATTTCGCTTCCCTCCAAAACAATGCGTTATATATCATTTTTGCCGCTTCGGCTCTTGTAAGATTATTTTGCGGATTGAACATATTTCCCTCTGCACCGTTTATTATTGAATATTCAAACATACACTTAACCGCTTCTTTTGCATACTCCGCAATTCTTTCATCATCCGCAAAGCCCGTATAAATTCTCTGATTTTCTCTCTCGGCATCTTTTATAACTCTGTAAAGTATCACTGCGGCATCCTGCCTTGAAATACATTCCCCCGTTCCGAACAGATTTTCTCCCATACCCGAAACATATCCCTGTTCTACGGCTGTGAGTATATATTTTTCATACCATGAATTTTCTTTTACATCCGTAAAAGTATTTTCAATACTTCCTATAGGAACTATTCCCACCGCATTTATTATTATGGTAACAAATTCTTCTCTTTTTATCGGATTATTCGGGCCGAAAGTATTATCGTCATACCCTGAAATGATTTTCTTTTTATGGAGAAATGTTATTTCATCCTCAGCCCATTTTGCTTCGCCTATGTCACTAAGTTCATGATATTGCTCAACACCTGTTTGAATATTGCCGTTTGTCGGTACACCTCCTGCACCTCCCGAGCTGTTATTCTTTGATGACGAGCCTCCTGAAGAAGATCCTCCTCCGCCCGCAGCATTACCGCTTTCCGATGCTGCCGCCCAATATGCTGTTTGATATGCCGTTTTAAACAAAGCAATACTTTCGGCAGGTGCAGAAGAGAGAGCGTTTTTTAAATATTCATTTACTTTTGTTTGTCCCGAAAGGCTCATTTGTTTCGCAAGCTTATACGAATTATCCGATGTCATTTGCAAATCCGAATCATATCCGGTTATCAAATTATCATATTCGGTATACTTTGCATTGTTAATCAAATATAATATATTTGCAGCTCTGTATTCTTTTTCCAAATCGTTTCTTGATTGATATTTTACATTTGCCGAAATCAATTTTTCAATCCAGTTTCTGAGTTGTGCGTCGGTGATATCTTTATGTTTTACAGACTCAAATTCAAGTTCCAAATCAGACAAGCTTTGGCTTACCTTTATATTATTATTAATTGCCGTCAATGCTGCAGCAGTATTAATACGGGTTTTAATATTATCTTTTGAAATTATTTCGCCGGTCAATATTTTGTCTATGCACTCCCTTTTTTGAGTCTCCGAAAAAGAAGCATACAGTTCAACATTTACTCCGAAATTATTTAATATTACTTTACTGTTTTCTTCTTCAAGCAGTGCAAAAACATCTGTTTCCTGAGTATTTAATTTATCAATAAACAATTGTCTGTCCGACATATTCGCATAAGAAAACTCTTTTTCATCAATAGTACCGCTTTTCAAAAATACTGAATAAGTACCGCTGATTTCCGGCATTACTGCCGATACGCTGACCTCTTTGTTGCTGTCAGTTTTAACTCCTTTTAATACCGCAATATTATCTATATTGTCCTCTGCGTTTTTCGGAATTATTTTTACTACTGCCTGCTCCTCATCTCCCTTGCCGTTAATAAGTACTTCGCTTCCGTTAAAGCTTACAGATGTTATTTCTGTTGCATAACCAATGCTGTACACACACAGCGCAGCACATATTCCGACAAATAACACTTTAATTTTCATACAAATACTCCCTTCTTCCGCTTTTGCGGTATACATTTTTATTTTCCTATTTTGGAGAATATCTCGGAGGCCGGTGCGGGTATTCTTCCAAGATAATCCGGGCCTATATTAAGAAGATAATTCGAGCCTATGCTGTTCAAATGCTTTTTTATCCTCAATATTTCTTCAGGCGACTTCCAGTTGTTATCAAAGCTTTTATACCCCCATGTATCATTTAAAGTCCCCGGCATCTCATATATCTGATTATTGCCAATATCGTCAACAATCAGATTATCCTCGGACGATCCAAAATCGCACACATTATTCCCCATTCTTGAATTAACAAGGCATTCGGGCTGATAATGTTTTATCATATTATAAAGCTCTGTACTCTGCTTCTTGGTAATATCAAAAGGCATGTCGCACCACATAACCGCCAGTTCACCGTAATTTTTTAGAAGCTCTTCCATTTGCGGCTTTATTTTTTCAGCAAAGCAAATCGAATAATTCTTTTTAGAGTTGTCCGGGAAATCCCAATCGTTTGTCCATGAAGTAGTATTTTCCAAATTAAGATAATCCGCTCCGTATCCGCCTCCGTGAGGGTGAGACCAATCAAGCTCCTGCGAATAATATATTCCCAATTTCAAATTCTGTCTTGCACACGCATCAGCCAATTCTCCGATTATATCCCTTTTAAACGGAGATGAATCCACGCAATTAAATTTATCAACCTTTGAATGATACAAAGCAAACCCGTCATGGTGCTTTGATGTTACCACAATATATTTTGCTCCGCCGCTTTTTGCAACTCTTACCCATTCATCCGCATCAAAATATATCGGATTGAAAACTTTTGCGAGCTTATGATATTCATTATTCGGAATTCTGTAATATGCCTGTATCCATTCCCCTATGTACGGCATTCTTTTCCCCTTCCATTCTCCTGCAAGTATAGAATACAACCCAAAATGCACCATCATGCCGAATTTTGCCTCTTTAAACCATTTTTTGCTGTTCATTTTTTTACTTCCTTCTAATTTCCACTTGATTTTTTGTTGTTAATTTGTTATAATACTACTATCATAAATTTCAATTTTATTATAACATATGGCAATTAAATTGTATATACTGTAAATACTCGAATTTGTTATTCAAAATTACGATTTTTTTGGAAAAATATTCATGAAAGGAGCAAAAAAAATGAAAATAAAAAGCACCCTTATCACATTCGGGCGCGAAGTTATAACCGGAAGCTGGCCCGTTTCCACATCTATCGGTGTGAACAGGTTATATTACATACACAAAGGAAACGTATCTTTTTTAATAGGAGACGTAAAATACGCATTAAAAACAGGCTACTTGTATTTACTTCCTCAAAATATTGAATTTAAACCTGTTTTAAACAAGAATAACTACATTGACCATTCATATTTTGACTTTTTTTCGATACCGGAAATACACTTAGATAATTTTCTCGAAATTAAAGCTTCTGATTATCCGATAATAAACAAAGTATTGGATTTTTGCTTTGAAATAACCGACAAACACAAGTGCATCGGCATAAATGATGACTATTTTTATCTTGCCGAAAATGCACTTAATGCTTTGCTTACCGCAGCGTCGCTGAATTTTAAATTTATTGCCAAATATGATGATAGGCTTGATAATGTTCTGCAATATATTTACACACATTATCTTGAAGATATACCTTTGGACACGCTTGCTGATATGGCATATATTTCAAAAAACTATTTTATAAAAATTTTTAAGGATTCAACTTCTCTTTCGCCTTATCAATTTATAAAAAAACTTCGCCTGAATTATGCTGTATCGCTGATAAGGAATAATGTGTCCGTTACAGAAGTATCGGAAAAAATCGGATATGAGAATGTATCTGCATTTTCAAATGCTATGAAAAAAACTTACGGAATTTATCCGTCACAGATAAATAAAAAAATATCTATTGTAGATATTTTTGATAAATAAAGTCTTTACATTTTTTGATGTATTTTTTTAATTTGTAGGAAATTGCGTAAAACGCAATGACGGAAAATCAAAAATGC
>CAKSJU010000098.1 GCA_934463455.1 uncultured Clostridia bacterium
AGTTGCCGAGGGAATTATTAAAACCTACGGCAGCTGAGAAAATCACCTTTCGCAATAAATCACCGATTTATTAAATAAAATATTACATAAAAAGGAGCAATAACAATGAGAACAACAAAAAAATTAACCGTTTCAGCTATGCTTGCCGCACTTGCGTGTGTAGCAACACTTATTAATGTCCCATCTGTTGACGGATATAAAAATCTCGGCGATTGCATAGTGCTCTTGAGCGGATGTCTTTTGGGACCGTTATACGGCTTTCTGGCAGCCGGTATAGGTTCTGCACTTTCCGATATTATATTGGGATATGCCTATTATGCACCCGCTACTTTAATTATCAAAGGCGTTATGGCTCTAATGTGCGGATTTGCTTTTAAATCGTCCGATGTAAAAATAAAATTAAGTCACATTCTGGTAATGCTGTTGGCGGAAGCCGTAATGGTAAGCGGTTACTTTGTATACAGCCTGTTTATTGTAGGCAACGAAGCCGCTGCCGCAATAGAAAGCATACCGGGAAACGTATTGCAGGGAGTTGTAGGCATTATCGGTGCGGTATTGCTTCTTCAGATTTTCTGCAAAAACAGAGCGTTGCAAAACCTTTTTAAAGGTTGCAGATAAAACAGTAATTTGCGAAAGGTGAAAAAGAATGAGAAAATTTGACCGAAAAATCATTTTGGAAGACGGAAGCGAATATCTCGGTTACGGCTTCGGTGCAGACTCGGATCGCGTCTGCGAAATTGTATTTAATACCTCTATGGTCGGTTATCAGGAAATAATATCCGATCCGTCATACACCTATCAGGCAGTTGTTATGACCTATCCCCTTATCGGTAACTACGGAATAACCGACGATGATTACGAAAGTAAAATAATCAGCGTCGGTGCTCTTATAGTTAGAGATTATAACGACATGCCATCAAACTTTCGATATACAAAAACCCTTTCAGAGGTACTTTCGGAAAACGATGTACCCGGAATATACGGAATAGATACGCGAATGCTCACACGCAGCATCCGCGATTTTGGCTCTCGGAGGGTACTTGTAACAAGCATTGATACAACCGTCGAAGAGGGCTTGGAAGTAATAAAAAATACTCCCGTACTCACCGACGCCGTTTCAAAGGTCAGCTGCAAAAAACGCTGGTATTCAAGAACTTCAAATCCCAAATTTAACGTTGTTGCGATTGACTGCGGAATAAAATCAAATATTATCCGAAGCCTTAACCGCTGCGGCTGTAACGTCACGGTTGTTCCCTATAACACTTCGGCGAAGGATATAGAATTTATGAAGCCTAACGGGATTTTTCTCTCCAACGGTCCCGGTGACCCGGAGGATGCGGCAGAGGTTATCGAAACAGTAAAAAAACTCCGCGGCAAATACCCGATTTTCGGAATCTGTCTCGGGCATCAGATAATTTCACTTGCATACGGCGGTAAAACCTTTAAGCTGAAATTCGGTCACCGCGGCGGAAACCACCCGGTAAAAAACCTCGAAAACAAAAAAATAGAAATCACCTCTCAAAACCACAGCTACGCAGTAAAAGAGGATTCGCTGAAAGACACTTCCCTTTCCGTTACGCATATCAATCTGCTTGATAATACCGTTGAGGGGGTTGAATGTAAAGAAGACCGCGTTTTCAGTGTACAGTATCATCCCGAAAGTGCTCCGGGTCCGCAGGACAGCAGCTATCTTTTTGATAAGTTTATATCAATTATGAAAGGGGAGGACAAAAATGCCTAAAAGAAACGACATAAAAAAAGTATTGGTTATCGGCTCGGGTCCTATAGTTATCGGTCAGGCTGCCGAATTTGACTATGCCGGCACGCAGGCATGCCTTGCCTTAAAAGAAGAGGGATATGAAGTAATTCTTTTAAACTCCAATCCCGCAACAATCATGACCGACACTTCAATTGCCGACAAGGTTTATATGGAGCCTTTAACGCTTGAATATGCGGCACGAATATGCCGTTTTGAACGTCCCGATGCAATTGTTCCCGGTATAGGCGGACAAACAGGACTTAACATAGCTATGCAGCTTGCAAAAAAGGGTGTTCTTGAAGAATGTGAAATAGAGCTTCTCGGAACGGATGCAAAAAGTATTGAATGTGCGGAAGACAGAGAGCTTTTCAAGGAGCTTTGCGAGAGAATAGGCGAGCCTGTCGTACCCTCAAAAATCACCTACAGCGTTGAAGAAGCACTTTCGGCAGCAGAAGAAATAGGCTATCCCGTAATACTTCGCCCGGCATTCACCCTCGGCGGAACAGGCGGCGGATTTGCCAATAATCCTACCGAAATGGCGGCTATGATGAAAAACGCCCTTGCACTCTCCCCCGTTCATCAAGTGCTTGTGGAAAAAAGCATAAAGGGTTACAAAGAAATAGAATACGAGGTAATGCGCGATGCAAACGATACTGCGATTACCATATGTAATATGGAAAATCTTGACCCTGTCGGAATACACACCGGCGATTCGATTGTCGTAGCTCCGAGTCAAACTCTTACCAACAAGGAATATCATATGCTTCGGGACAGCGCACTTAAAATAATTCGTGAGCTGAATGTCAAAGGCGGATGCAATGTTCAGTTTGCCCTTGACCCCCAATCATTTACCTATTATGTAATAGAAGTAAATCCGAGAGTATCGCGCTCTTCCGCTCTTGCTTCAAAAGCCAGCGGCTATCCAATAGCGCGGGTAAGCGCAAAAATAGCTGTCGGAATGAATTTGGACGAAATACAGCTGGTTAACACACCTGCTTGTTTTGAGCCGACTCTCGACTACATCGTAACAAAAATGCCGAGATTTCCTTTCGATAAATTCACCTCTGCTTCAAATGTGCTTTCAACACAAATGAAAGCAACCGGAGAAGTAATGAGCGTGGGCAGAACTTTGGAGGAAAGTCTGCTTAAGGCAATTCGTTCTCTTGAAACAGGAAAAAATCATATTCATATGGATAAGTTCGACAGCGATCATATGACAACCGAGGAACTTCTCGAGTATATAAAAGAAGGTACCGACGACCGCCTTTATGCTATTTCACAGCTTATGTGGATGGGCGTTGACCACTCCAGAATATGCAATATAACGCAAATCGATATGTTCTTCCTCGATAAAATTAAGAAGATAGTTGATTTTGAAAAGGAAATGGAAGCAAACCCCAATTCCGAAACTTTGCTCCGTGAAGCAAAAAAAATGGGATTTTCGGATTCATATATAGCCGAATTGTGGAAAACAACCGAAGACGACATATACGACCGCCGTCTCAAGCTCGGACTTTTCCCGGTTTATAAAATGATTGACACATGTGCAAGTGAATTTGACAGCTATGTTCCCTACTTCTATTCAACCTACGAAACCGAAAACGAATCAATAGTGTCGGATAAAGAAAAGATTATTGTTCTCGGCTCAGGGCCTATCAGAATAGGTCAGGGTGTTGAATTTGATTATTCAACCGTTCATGCTATACGTACAATTCATGAAGCCGGATATGAAGCTATTGTCATAAACAATAATCCCGAAACAGTATCAACCGACTATACAACGGCCGACAAGCTGTATTTTGAGCCGCTCACCGTAGAAGATGTGATGAACATCGTTCTTTTGGAAAAGCCTGTCGGTGTTATTGCCACTCTCGGCGGTCAGACTGCCGTAAATCTTGCAGAGCCTCTTACCAAAAGAGGTGTAAAAATAATCGGCACAGACTGCGAAGCCATTGAAAGAGCGGAAAACAGAGACGCATTTGACGAAGTTATAAAATCTCTCGGCATTCCGAATCCGAAAGGAGAAGCCGTTACAAATATTGATGAGGGTATCGAAGCGGCAAACAGAATAGGTTACCCCGTACTCGTAAGACCGAGTTTTGTACTCGGCGGACGTGCAATGGAAATAGTTTCAAACGAAAAATCTCTCCGCAGATATTTAAAAACCGCCGTTGAAGTCGATACTGACAAGCCGGTACTGGTTGATAAATATATTGTGGGCAAAGAGGTTGAAATTGACGCAATATGCGACGGTGAAAAAGTATTTATTCCGGGCATAATGGAGCTTGTTGAACGTACGGGTGTTCACTCCGGAGACTCTATAAGCGTTTACCCGCCGTTTAGTATATCGCAGAAAGTCAAAGACACTATCGTAGACTATACAACCCGTCTCGGACTCGGAATAGGCATTGTGGGACTTTTCAATATTCAGTTCATAGTCGACAAAGACGATAGCGTATATGTAATTGAGGTAAATCCGCGTGCTTCGCGAAGCGTTCCGTTCCTGTCAAAATCAACAGGTCTCAATCTGGTACAAATCGCAACAAATGCAATGCTCGGGATAAACCTGCATAAGCAAGGAATAGACGAAATGTGCGTACCCGAGAAATCAGGACATTATGTAAAAGCTCCTGCATTTTCATTTGAAAAGCTGTCCGGCATTGACGCATATCTTTCGCCGGAAATGAAGTCAACCGGAGAAGCAATAGGCTACGACCACAGACTCAACCGCGCTTTGTACAAAGCTCTTCAGGCATCCGGCGTACGTATGAAGGATTACGGAACAGTAATAGTTACCCTCGCCGACGAAGATAAGGAAGAAGCACTTCCGCTCGTTAAAAGATTTTACAGACTCGGATTTAATATCGAAGCAACAATCGGAACAGCGAATTTCTTAAAAGAGCATGGAATACGTACAAGAATACGCGGTAAATTAAGCGAAGGCAGCGATGAAATTTTAAATTCCATCAAAGCAGGCTATGTAAGCTATATTATAAATACCAGAGCTATCCTCTCGGGCGTGCATTACGAAGACGGTGTGGCGATAAGAGAATGTGCCGTTCAAAACGGAGTCACCATATTCACCTCTTTGGACACCGCAAAAATCGTACTTGACGTTCTTGAAGAATGTATTCCGGAAATTTCGACAATAGACACCTTATAATATAAAAATGGGGCGGGGGTGCGGACATATTCTTGGACTATTTTATGCTGCTAATCCAAGATTATGCCTGTACCCCCCTCTCGTTTAAAAAGTCAATCGACTTTTTAAACAGCCTTCCTTTTCTTTTCTCTTCTTTCATTCCTGAACCCTTTAGGACTTTAACTTAACATCATCAACCCCGATGCAGCAAATGCCAAAATCGTGGAAATAACATTTTTATACGTAATTTCCTCTTTTCGCGCAATGCTTATAAACAGCGATATTACCATAACTCCGCCTGTTATAATGGGATATTGCACCGAAGCGGGCAAATGCTTAAGCGCTATCAGTGCAAGCAGGTTTCCGAATCCGCAAAACAAAGCAAATGCCGCCGAATACATGCTCACTTTTTTATTTATTCTGAGTGATTTTCTGAAAAACAAAGCCCAAATTACTGTACATAAAGCAAAGCTCATCAATCTGTTAAGTGCCATAAAGTCCACACTTTCCACCGCATTTGCTCCCGATTGATGAATAGCGGAAAGCACGCCGATTAATCCGTTTAAAACAAACACCGATATATAATATATCGGCTTGCCTTTCTTTCCTTTTGTTACCGTAAGCAGCAGAGCTGCCGCAATCAGGATGCAGCACAGCACCTTTACCGCCGTAAGCCTTTCGTTTCCGAAAACTATTCCATAAATAAACGGAAGCAGCATGCCTCCCAGCATGGCAAAAACCGAATATACCGATAAATTCACCATGCTGAAAGCCTTTATGCTTACATATGTATAAGAAATACTCACAAATGAATATATAAATGCTATAGCAACAGAAAATACCGAAAAATGCATTCTAAAGCCGTTAATTGCCAGCATTGCAAAAAAGCTTATCAATGATGTATACAGATTGAATATTAACGCCGAATACAGCGTATCACCGTACTCTCTCTGAAACATCTGATTGAACAGAAACTGCGAAGCAAACAATACTGCCGCAACTGACAAAAGCAGATAATACATTTATTTACCCTCTCTTTTTATCTCACCCTGAGTAAATGCGGCATGAGTATATCCGTCGTCTCTCTTTAAATCTTCCTGCCACTTTTGATACATATATTCATATACCTTATCATCAATTTCCGGAGTTCCGCCGGCGCAAGTCGGCAAAAGCATATCTCCTGCAACATTTTTGTCCGTGCAGGCAGTATCATTTCTCCACTTGTCGCGCTCAGCCTTGTTTCTTAAGTCAGGAATTTCTTTTGCAGCTCCGCCGTCCAATATCGAACGGAATGCAAACATACCGGGAAGCGACATATCCAATGCTTCATACACATCGATAATATCCGCATCTTTTTCGCCGAGAAGCTTTCTTACAAAATTGTACATAATGTAAAAATCCGAGCCTCCGTGTCCGAACGAGCCGCCTATATCGTCTTTATCTCTTACCGGGATATAATCATCCGGCTTTTGAGCAGGTTTGTTCTCTCCGGGATAAGCATCACAGTTAACATAAATTCTTTTTACACCGTCGCGCCATGCGTTTTCTCTTGCCGATTCCATTTCACCCTTGTTTCCGTACATGCAATACCAAATTGAATCCTTATAAAGTCCGCCGTGAATACTTTTTATAATACCGCCGTTTTCAAGCGTAATCATTTCTATTCCGACATCGGCACCCTTAGCACCTCCGCTCAGTCTGCGCTCATTTTTTGTACTTTCAAAACCGACAACCTTAACCGGGCGCAGACCTGTAGCGTGAATTAAAGGTCCTATGGAATGTGTGCAATAATATGTCGAATACATATTATTTCTCCAATGGTCTCTTTCTCCGTAGGTTATACTTGCCCATATCGGCTCACAGTTATGAATATATTCACATTCTCCGTATTCAAATTCACCGATTTTTCCGAGCTTGTAAAGTCTCCTCATTTCATACGGTGCAGGCATAAAGCAGTAGTTTTCTCCGTATGCGTAAATCATACCGGTTTCTTCAACAGCTTCAACCAATTCAACCGCTTCTTTCATTGTCTGAACAGGCAAAACCTCCGAAAAAACATGCTTTCCGGATTTCATTGCCGCAATTGCAAACGGTGTATGCTCCGTCGCATAGTTTGCAAGTACAACAGCGTCCATATCATGCTTTATAAAATCGTCAAAATTGTCATAATATGCAACATCGTACCCTTTCAAATGCTTTTTTTGTTCCTCAAGCACTATCGGCTGATTGTCGCATATTGCAACAACCTCCGCGTTATCCGCAATTTTGCAGTAATTTATCATGCTTGTTCCTCTGTAGCCGCCGAGGACGCCTATTTTTATTTTTCTCATATCAATTACCTCCTGTACTTGTAGTATATCATCTTTTATATTTTTGTAAATGGAAATTTTCTATGTAAATATAGAAAAAAGTAATCTTTTTATTGACATTATTAAAAAAAGATTGTATACTGAACTTGAGGTGAAAGAAAACATGGGAAACATTTGCAGATTTATTCCCCCAAGCAAAAACATCGGCGGAATAAACATTATTAATTTTGTCTATGAGACCAAAAAAATCAATTATGAAAATACAAAAACATCTTCTGTTTATCAAGCCGCCCTTGTTGTTTCGGGAAAAGGCACTCTGCATGTTTACGGCAATGAACGGCAGATTAAAGACGGAGATTTATTTTTTATTTTTCCGTCCGTACCGTTTTCAATCGAAGCCGAAGAAAATTTCGAGTATATCTACATCAGCTACATGGGCGTGCGCGCCAATATGATTATGGACAATCTCGGGATTAATTACAAAAGATACATATTTCATGATATGAAGGAGCTTAAACCTCTGTTAATTTCCGCAATTAACTCCCCCGCTTCCGATTTAAAAAGCGAGGCAGTTTTGCTTTATATTTT
>CAKSJU010000099.1 GCA_934463455.1 uncultured Clostridia bacterium
CTTTTTTCCAACCTTGAAACCTGTGCCTGGCTTATTCCTATTTCATCCGCGACCTCCATTTGAGTTCTTCCCCGGAAAAAACGCAGATTTAAAATATGTTTTTCCCTCTCGTTCAAATGCTTCATCGCCTCGGAAAGTGCAATATTTTCGAGCCAGTTTTCATCGGTATTTTTCTTGTCCCTTACCTGGTCCATTACATATATTGCCTCGCCGCCGTCATGATATACCGGCTCAAAAAGGCTTATCGGGTCGGCAATCGCGTCCAGCGCAAAGACAACCTCCTCCTTCGGAACATCCATTTCCTTTGCGATTTCCGAAACCGTCGGCTCTCTTGAGTTTTTATTAATAAGCTTTTCCTTAACATACAGTGCCTTATATGCGATGTCCTTTAACGAACGGCTTATTCTTATTGAATTATTATCTCTTAAATACCTTCTTATTTCGCCTATTATCATCGGCACCGCATAGGTTGAAAACTGCACATTTTGACTTAAATCAAAGTTATCTATCGCCTTTATAAGTCCGATACAGCCTACCTGAAACAAGTCGTCGGCATTTTCACCGCGATTGGAAAAACGCTGTATAACGCTCAGCACCAATCTTAAATTTCCCTTTACGAACTCCTCTCTTGCTTTTATGTCCCCGGCTTTTATCTTTACAAAGAGCTTATTCTTTTCCTCACGCGAAAGCGTGGGGAGCTGCGAAGTATTCACTCCGCATATTTCTACCTTGTTTATCATTTTAAGACAACCTCCGCCAAATAAATTCTGCATAGTAAATTATTGCTATGTATGACGAACAGGCTCTTTAAAATAAGTATTGCCGAATTGCCCTTAATTCATTCGCGATATTTCTTTTTTTAATCTGGAAATAATTCTTTTTTCCAGTCTTGATATATAAGACTGTGATATTCCGAGAATATCCGCAACCTCTTTTTGAGTTTTTTCTTTTCCCGTTCCTATCCCGAAACGGAGCTGCATAATTTCCTTTTCCCGTTTTGAAAGCTTATCCATGGCAAGCGACAAAAGCTTTCTGTCAACTTCATCCTCAATATCCCGGTAAATGACATCGCTCTCAACACCGAGTATGTCCGACAGAAGAAGCTCGTTTCCGTCCCAATCCACATTTAGCGGCTCATCTATCGAAACCTCGGTGCGCCTGTTTTGGTTTTTTCTCAAATACATAAGAATTTCATTTTCAATACAGCGCGAAGCATATGTCGCAAGCTTTATGTTTTTTTGCGGATTGAAAGTATTTATCGCTTTGATAAGACCTATTGTGCCTATGGAAATCAAGTCTTCCACATAAATCCCGGTATTCTCAAATTTTCTTGCAATATATACAACAAGTCTTAAATTCCTTTCTATCAGTGTTTTTCTTACTTTCTCTCCGTCGGTATCAAGACGCGTCAAAAGTTCTTTTTCTTCTTCTTTCGAAAGCGGCTGCGGAAGTATTTCGCTGCCTCCTATATAATAAAGCTCATCCTCCTTGCCGAAACACAATTCCGCAAGGCAGTTTCCTATTTTTTTTATTAATGCTATCAATTCATTTACTTCCTTTCCTTTACATTCCTACATTCAATATCACCGGATACTTTAATTTTTGTCCGCAAACTGCCGCAATCGCTTTTTCGGTACATTTTCCGTCTATGTATGCTCTGTCGAGAACAATTCCCGTCAAATACCCCTCTGTGCCCACGGTTTTATATGGAATTATTTTTATACGTTCGCTCTCTACCCATTCACATATGTTTTTTTCGCAGCATTTTTCTCCGACAAGCTCTTTTAAAAGCTTCTCTTCAATAATCATAACCGGCTTGCCGCTTATGGGCTCGAAAAGACCGTTCCCGGTATCGTAAAAAGCCTTTGTACAAATCTTTTTCCCGTTATATTCAAGAAAAATTTCCGAAAATTTCTTTGAAGCCTGCCTTTTAAGCCGTGCCGCGCACATCCGCAAAAGGAAATACGAAAAAGCCGCGACAATACAAATCCGAGGTGACGACGCATAAAAAACTCCGTTTTTTATCATTCCGCCGCCGAACATTCTCATATCGAGAAAAATTGCCCCGCAAATCAGCGCAGATGCCGGATAAAGCACAAGCGTTCTTCTTATAAGTTCATTTTTTTTGCACGGGCAAAAAGCAATTGCTGCCATTGCAAGTCCTATAACCGCCGACAAAAATAACGCCGCTTCCTTTCCGAAATCCAAAACAAAGAAAAGAACACCCAAAAAGGCTCCCGCCGACGCGGAGATTATCGCCCGAACGGGTTTTATCCCCGCCGCCGCAATATCCGAGGTAATATAAATCAAAACCAAATCCATAAAAAAATTATTTAAAAACAAAATATCCGCATATATTTTCATTTATTTGCTTTCCTTTTTAAAAGAAATAGTTATACTGTTATTATACACCACGGCAGGTAAAAAATTTGTCAAAGTCTCTTGCCGAATTTTGACAAGTTAATGACAATTTTTTTCAAATTTTTTATTCTTTGGTTATAATTCCGATTTACACATCTTTATATAATTTTTTTTCGTATTTTATTTACTTGAAATAAAGGACATAATAATAGCGAACAAACAATTAAAAATGCGGGCGGAAAGGAAAGGATAAATATGTCAAAAATAATAGTAAAAAACAGCAATCCTCTTTCGGGAGAAGTGGAAATCAGCGGGTCAAAAAACAGTGCTCTTCCGATTCTTGCCGCCTGTGTGATGACCGAGGGTACGGTTTCGCTTTTAAGCGTTCCGGATTTGAGCGACATAAGAATAATGCTGGAAATACTGTCCGGCTTGGGAGCGGAAATAAATTTTGAAAACAATTCGGCACAAATTTGCTGTGATAAAATTAACAAATATACAACGCCCTATGAGCTTGTGAACAAAATGCGTGGGTCATTTCTCCTTGCAGGGGCTTTGCTGGCAAGATTTTCACGCGCAAGAATCTGTATGCCCGGAGGATGTCCGATAGGCACGCGTCCCGTAGACCTGCACATAAAAGGCTTTATTGCAATGGGTGCGGAGGTTTCCAACGAGCACGGATATATAGAGCTTTCTGCCGAAAAGCTTCACAGCGCAAAAATTTATCTGGACTTTCCGAGCGTCGGCGCAACCGAAAATATTTTAATGGCTGCTTGTCTTGCGGAGGGAGAAACGGTAATCGAAAACGCAGCCGCCGAGCCGGAAATAAAGGACTTGGCGGATTTTCTGACTAAATGCGGTGCCGACATAAAGGGGGCGGGAAGCGATCGTATTATAATCAACGGGGTCAAAAACCTGAGAGCGGCAACTCACAAAATCATTCCCGACCGAATAGAAGCGGGTACCTTTATGACCGCTTTTGCAATAACCCGCGGAAAAGGCATAATAAAAAATATAAGCCCCGAGCATGTGAAGCCGATATTTGCAAAGCTCGGCGAAATGGGTGTGGAAATTGCCGAAGAAGAAAGCGGAATATTAATAGACGCCTGCAAGGATTTAATATCCACAGACATTAAAACCATGCCCTTTCCCGGTTTTCCTACCGATATGCAGGCACAATTCGGCGGTTTATTAAGCACTGCCGCAGGAACGGGAATTATTACCGAAACGGTTTTTGAAAACCGATTTTTACACATCGCCGAGCTGAAAAGAATGGGAGCAAATATAAAAATTGAAGGACGTACTTCAGTCATAGAGGGAGTGGAAAAGCTGACGGGAGCAAAAGTCACCGCCTCGGATTTGCGCGGCGGCGCGGCATTGATATTGGCGGGGCTTGCGGCAAGCGGTACAACCGAAATTTCCAACGCATACCATATCCACAGAGGTTACGAAAAGCTTGCGGAAAAATTCCGCCGTTTGGGGGCTGATATTTCGGAAGAAAATTAACATGTTTTTTGCTTTATTTATTCTATTTTATCGTTATTTTGTTTATTTTGTAAAAAAATATTGAAAAATAGCTTTGTATATGTTAAAATAGTTCATGTTAAAATTAAAAGAAAGGCTATGAGTAAAAATGAAAATCAGTTTTTCAACACTTGCATGCCCTATGTACTCATGGGCGGATATTTATTCAATGGCAAAGGATTTGGGCTTTGACGGAATTGAAGTAAGAGGCTTAGGCGAAGATATATTTGCTGTTAAAGCAAGACCCTTTACCGACGCACAGCTTCCTCAGACAATTGCGAAGCTCAGCAACCTCGGATTGGAAATTCCTTGTCTTTCTGCCGGGATTTCTTTGGGAGATATTGAAAAGCATGAACAGTGCATTGATGAAATAACAGCTTACTGCACTCTTGCAAAAAAGCTGAAAACACCATACATCAGAATTTTGGCAGACGCAACACCCGAGCCTGAAAAAGAGCTTGACGACGGTGTTATCGGTGAAACGCTTAAGGCACTTTCAAAAACAGCCGAAGAATACGGTGTTACTTTACTTGTAGAAACCAACGGAGTATACGCAAATACCGCGCGCCTGAAAAAGCTTTTGGATGAGGTAGGCAGCGCAAATGTCGCAGCATTATGGGACATTCATCACCCATACAGATATTTCGGAGAATCGGCAAGCGAAACCATCTCAAATCTGGGCGACTACATTAAATATGTGCATGTGAAGGACAGCATAGAAAAAGACGGAAAAATTCAATATAAAATGATGGGGGAGGGAGATCTTCCTCTTGATGATATGCTCGGAGAGCTGAAAACTCACGGATATAACGGATATATTTCTTTGGAATGGGTTAAGCGCTGGGCAAGCGACCTTCAGGACGCCGGCATAGTTTTTCCGCATTTTGCGAATTATATGTCAAAATACCGTAAAAAGCACAAGCACTCACTTCAGGACAACAATACCCATACCGGCAAATACATATGGCCTAAAGAAAAGCTTATCGACTACACCTTTGCCGACATTCTTGACAGAGTATGCGAAGAATTTCCGAAGCAATACGCTTTCCGCTATACAGAGCTTGACTACACGCGCACCTATCCGGAATTTCGTGAAGACGTGGATCGCTTTGCACGTTCTTTGATTGCCATGGGTGTAAAAAAAGGCGACCATGTTGCTATTTGGGCAACCAATGTTCCCGCATGGTATATCACTTTTTGGGCAACGACAAAAATCGGAGCTGTACTGGTTACGGTGAATACCGCATATAAAATTCACGAAACGGAATATCTTTTGAGACAATCGGACACACACACCCTTGTTATGATAGACAAATGCAAGGATTCCGATTACATTCAGATTATAAATGAGATTTGTCCCGAGCTGAAAAACAGCAAGCCGGGCGAGCTGGAGTCCGCAAGACTTCCGATGCTGAAAAATATTATCACCGTTGAATCAAAGCAGGACGGCTGCTATTCATGGGAGGAAGCCGATGCGCTTGCCGATACCGTTTCGCGTTTGGAAATTGACCGCCGCCGTATGCAGGTGGACAAAAATGACGTATGCAACATGCAGTATACCTCCGGAACGACAGGATTTCCGAAGGGCGTTATGCTGACTCACTATAATGTCGTCAACAACGGTAAAGCAATCGGAGATTGTATGGACTTGTCCACCGCGGACAAAATGATGATTCAGGTGCCGATGTTCCACTGCTTCGGAATGGTACTCGCAATGACCGCTTCGGTAACTCACGGCGTTACTATGTCACCGATTACCGCCTTTTCGCCGAGAAAGGGGCTTGCCTGCATTAACAAGGAAAAAATCACCTGTTTCCACGGAGTTCCGACAATGTTTATCGCTATGATGGGACACGAGGATTTTGATAAAACAGATTTTTCACATATGAGAACGGGAATTATGGCAGGCTCACCCTGTCCGATAAAAACAATGCAGGACGTTATAGAAAAAATGCACATGCCCGAAATATGTATTACCTACGGTCAGACCGAAGCATCCCCCGCAACGACAATGAGCAAAACGACAGATTCCATCGAAACGCGTGTTAATACCGTCGGCTCGCCTATTTTCGGCGTTGAATGTAAAATTGTCGATCCCGAAACAGGCGAAGACCTGCCCGATAATGTTGACGGCGAATTTGTTGCAAAGGGATATAATATAATGAAAGGGTACTATAAAATGCCGGAAGCTACCGCAGCGGCAATAGATGAAAACGGCTGGCTGCACACCGGCGACCTTGCAAGAAGAACACCCGACGGAAATTACAAAATAACCGGCAGAATTAAAGATATGATTATCCGCGGCGGTGAAAACATATATCCCAAAGAAATAGAAGACTTCATCTACACACATCCGAAAGTACAGGATGTTCAGGTTATCGGTGTTCCGGACAAGCAATACGGCGAGGAAATAATGGCATGCGTTATTCTTAAGCCGGGCGAAGAAAGTTCGGAAGAAGAAATTAAAGATTTTGTCATGACTCATATGGCAAAACACAAGGTCCCCAGATATGTGGATTTTGTAGATGAATTTCCGATGAACGCGGCAGGTAAAATATTAAAATATAAAATGCGTGAAAGCGCAGTGGAAAAATTCAAATTAAATGATGCGAATAATATAGTAACTGCTTAAAAAATTACGGAAAACAAAAAGGAGCTGTTTAAAAAGTCAACCGGCTTTTTAAACAGCTCCTTTTTTATGGGGGTAGGAAATTTTACTTTTCATATCTTCCCGAGGCATATCCGTTGTAAGTGTCCAGAAAATCCTCTGCGCACTTATTCATATAAATTCCCATTTTATTTTCGTTAAAACCGATATTTATATTCAGTGTTCCGAAATATTCGTCAATTATCTGCACTTTTATAAAGAGCTTTTCAGGCTCCGTCCATGCGGCAGATGCCGCACATTTATATTGATGTCCCGGCGATACTACCGAGCCTGTTTGGTCGGAATAGCCGCTTTCGGGAAAGAGTGAAAAAACATTTTCGCACATGCCGAAAGGCAAAATTTTATCCCCTTGCTTATTTGTATATTCCAATCTTCCTCCGCCGTTTTCAAATACAAGGCGACATTTTGTAATCCCCATGGGATTTTTTTCGAATGTATACCAAACACCGTTTATTTTGTTTTCGAACTCGGATTTAGTGTCCCCTATTGCTACAGCAAGTTTTAATGTTTCGGCATAGGCTTCAAGTTTTTTATATTCTGTTTCATTTTCCGCAACAGGCTGTTTTTCCATAGGCTCAACAATCAGCTCAAAGAACTTATCCATGATAATTTTCTTTGCAAAATCCTTTCCCTGATTATCACCGGTATATATCATTATTATATCTTTTTCAGGAATACAAACCGCCAGCTGACAGCCCATTCCGTTAAAGAAAAATCCGTCATGATATGTTTTCCAAATCTGATACCCGTAGCCCTGGGTATCAAATTCGTTAAGTCCCTTTGTATTATTGTCCACCTGCTTTGAGCATGCGTCGATTATATATTTTTTATTTAAAATCTGCTCGCCGTTTACTGTCCCTTTATCCAAGACAAAACGTGCCGCTTTAAGCAAATCACGCGAAGTGCATAAAAGCCCCGAATCTCCCCATGAATGCCCTCCGGGGCAAAGCAGAAAATGCACTTTTTCGGACATTCCTATTTTATCAAACAT
>CAKSJU010000100.1 GCA_934463455.1 uncultured Clostridia bacterium
TGCATAAAATAATCTCTTATCATTCCTTGCCCTGCCGATAAGAGAAACTTAATTAGTATTTATGCCGACGCAGGGCGGCGGAATGGAGATTATTATGGATAAAACATACGAGCCATGGTTTTCGTGGGCACAGGAGCTTCAGGCTCTTGCTCAGGACGGTCTTGCATATACGCAAAATGTATTTGACCGTGAGAGATTTGAAAGAATAAGAGAAATTTCGGCCGAGATATTAAGCTACGAAACAGAACTTCCGAAAGAAAAAGTTAAGGACCTTTTTTGCGGTGAAAGCGGGTATCAGACACCGAAGCTTGATACTCGTGCGGCTATTTTTAAAGATGATAAAATTCTGCTTGTTAAGGAAAATGACGGTTTGTGGTCAATGCCGGGCGGATGGGTTGACGTAACGGAATCGATTTCTTCAAATACCGTTAAAGAGGTTTGGGAGGAAGCGGGACTTAAAGCAAAAGCGGTCAGACTTATTGCATTGCACGACAGAAAACAGCACAATTTGCCGAAATATATTTATAATATAACAAAAGCGTTTGTTCTTTGCAAAGCGGAAGAAGGAGAGTTTAAGCAAAATTCCGAAACGACTGCAAGCGGGTATTTCTCTTTGGATAATCTTCCTCCGCTTGCCGAAAACAAAAATAATTATGAACAAATAAAAATGTGTTTCGATGCAAAGGAGGACGAAAACTGGAGGGTCATTTTTGACTAATAAAAAATTAGCGGAAACGGCAGTTTTGGCATCTCTTGCAATTGTGTTCGGATATATCGAGACTCTTATTCCGATTCCCATACCGATTCCCGGAATAAAATTAGGTATATCAAATCTTGCTATAATGCTTGTGCTATTCAGAATAGGGAAGAAAAGTGCTTTCGGAGTGATGCTTATTAAAGTGACGGTATCGTCCGTACTTTTTTCGGGATTTACCGCTTTTGCGTATTCTCTTTGCGGAGGTCTTTTGAGCCTTGCGGTTATGTGCTTGTTAAAAAATGTGTTATCCGTAAAATTCGTAAGTGCTGCGGGAGGGATAGCGCATAATTTAGGACAGCTTTTTGCAGCTTGTGCAGTTTTAAAGGATTGGTCGGTTATGGTTTTTATTCCGTATCTTTTGATAAGCGGATTGATTACCGGTGTACTGATAGGGGTAGTGTGTGAATTATTTCTTCGGCGTGTTATAAAATCATAACTCTTATAATATAAATATAATATGAAAAAAGATTGTGACAGAGTGCAGCCTGTTTACACTAAGATTATATTTTTGGGGTGGGTTGATGAAAAAAATGCTTTTGTATGCCGTATGCGTGGTTTCTATTGCTGTTATCACGGTATTGATATTATATTTTTTCAGATTGGACACAAGAAGAAATATAAGCTTTTTAAAGGAATACGGATGGATTACCGAGAAAAATGAAATTGAAATTGAAGAAATTATCATTCCGGAGGTTTTTGATGATGTTTATATTAATTATAATCAGCTTCAAAAGCAATCCGGGCTTGATTTAGAACCGTACAAAGGCAAAAAAGCGGTAAGATATACATATGTTGTTTTGAATTATCCGTATGATGTCGGGGAAGAAGTGCGCGCCAATATCATATGCGTAAAAGGAAAACCTATTGCCGGCGACATTATGACATTAAGCCTGAACGGGTTTATGCACTCACTGCAATTCCCTGTATCAAAGGAACAGTAAAAAAGTTCGGAATACAAAAAGACATAAAATAAAACACCCCCTCGGAGTACCTGCTGTACTCCGAGAGGGATTTTGAGAGTTACAAAGCTTTTTTTCTGTTCTCTCAAAAAAAAGTCAGCTGCAAAATGTTACTTAATTTCTCCGTTTATTTTAATTGTAACCACTTGCCATGGTATAAATTTTCCGCTGTTTTGAAGAGCCGTTTTTGCGGCGTTTTCAATTCCGCCGCAGCATGGTACTTCCATTCGTACAACGGTTACGCTTTTTATATTGTTATTTTTTATAATTTCGGTAAGCTTTTCGGAATAGTCTCCGTCGTCCAGCTTTGGACAGCCGATAAGCGTAATTTTATCTTTTATAAATTCCGAGTGAAAATTTCCGTAAGCATACGCTGTACAATCAGCTGCAATCAATAAATCAGCACCGTCAAAGTACGGAGCGTTTACCGGAACAAGCTTAATCTGAACAGGCCACTGATTAAGGCGGCTTTCAACATGCTCGAAGGTTTGCTGCTGCGGTTTTTTATCTATTTTCCTTGCTGTCTGCCCCGGGCATCCGCAAGGAAGTTCTTTTTTGTTTGCCAAAACCGCTGCTTCGTCATATTCCGCCGCTTCTCTAACTTCAAATGAAATTGCGTTTGTCGGACAAACCGGCAGGCAGTCACCCAAACCGTCACAGTAATCGTCTCTTAAAAGCTTTGCTTTTCCGTTCACCATGCCGATTGCGCCCTCATGACATGCGACAGCGCATGCTCCGCATCCGTTGCATTTTTCTTCATCTATTTTGATTATTTTTCTTTCCATATATTTTCATCCTTTCAATATTATTTTTTTATTGACTTTACAATGAAATTATAATATAATAAATATAAAATTTCTGTTGTTTTTACAACAAAATGAGGTGTTTTTTTGAAAAATATTTATAATAAAATAAAAACAAATGCTTTGTTTAAGGGAATAAGCGAAGACGAAGCAAATAAAATGCTTAATTGCTTTACATCTTATGAAAAAAAATATTCAAAAGGCGAAATAATTTTTTCTGAGGGAGATAAAATTGATATTATCGGGCTTATCACATTCGGCTGCGTTCATATTGTTCGTGAGGACTACAGCGGCAATCGCACAATCATAGCCGAAATAAAAGCAGGCAGTATGTTTGCAGAAGCATTTGCGCTTGCTTCGGAAAATGAAAAAATACTTCCCGTAAGCATATATGCCGCATCCGACTGCGAAGTATTGTTTTTCAATTATCAAAAAATTGTTGCCGCATGCCGAAATTCCTGCCCGTGTCACGTAAGATTTATTGAAAATATGCTGTCTGTTGTATCAAGAAAAAACATCATGCTTAACAGACGTCTCGGGCATTTGTCAAAAAGAAGCACAAAGGAAAAGCTCCTTTCATATCTTTATGAACAAGCCGCTTTATTCGGTCAAAACAGCTTCTGTATTCCGTT
This sequence comes from uncultured Clostridia bacterium, assembly GCA_934463455.1. Taxonomy (GTDB): domain Bacteria; phylum Bacillota; class Clostridia; order UBA1381; family UBA1381; genus CAKSQL01. The sequence goes on from CAKSJU010000100.1 coordinate 3,152, forward strand.
CAACCGCCAACAGCTTGCCGACTATCTTTGCGTTGAAAGAAGTGCTATGTCCGCCGTTTTATCCGAATTAAGAAAAAGCGGAAAAATCGATTATACAAAAAACCATTTTGTATTAAACGACTTTTCCGAATTTTGATGTCAGAATATATTTTTATTAATAAATTCCTGTAATTCTTTTACACTTCCCTGGGGCTCGGTATTGATAAGCGGATTGTCGATGCCGAGTTCTTCGTATTTAAAAAATCCCATTGTGTGGAAAGGCAGAAGCTCATACCTTTCCACACATTTAAGTCCTTTTACGTGCTTTAAATACTTTTTTAAGCAATCCTCGCTGTTATTTATTCCGGGAATAATTACTGTTCTTATCCATGTGCTGATATTTTTACTTTCCAGATAATCAAGCATTTTTAATGTTTTATCGATTCCGAAACGTGTATATTTTCTGTAGCTTTCATCATCCCAATATTTAAGGTCTAAAATTACCGTTTGTGCATTATCGAGAACGTTTTTTACACTCTCGGAAAGGTCAACCGCTCCGGAAGTATCTATTGCATATTTTATATTATTTTCCGAAAGAGGCTGTATCATTTCTTCAATAAATTCAGCCTGCAAAAGCGGCTCTCCTCCGGAAAAGGTAACGCCGCCGTTATTTTTAAAATACGGCTTGTATCTTGTAATTTTTTTTACCAGTTCATCGGAATTAATCTCCGTTCCTACCATGCTCCAGGTATCGGGATTGTGACAGCATACACATCTTAATGGGCATCCTGCCAAAAACACCGCATATCTTAATCCCAAGCCGTCTGCCGCGGCAAGACTTTCATAAGAATGAATTATCCCTTTCATATTTTCTCCTTTAAAAACTACATCTTAGTGTGGAATGTTCTTGATATTACTTCCAATTGCTTGTCCTTTGTAAGTTTATTAAAGTTAACAGCATAGCCGCTTACACGAATTGTTAAATTCGGATACAAGGTAGGGTCATTCATAGCGTCGATAAGCTTCTGCCTGTTCAAAACATTAACATTCAGATGATGCGCGTCCTGTGCAAAGTACCCGTCCAATACACTGACAAGATTTTCACATCTGTCATCTTCATTGCCGAGTGCATCGGGAGTGATTGAGAATGTGTTCGAGATACCGTCCTGACAATAGTTGTAATCAATCTTTGCGACCGAATTAAGGGATGCGATTGCACCTTGCGCATCTCTTCCGTGCATCGGATTTGCTCCGGGCGCAAACGGCTCTCCTGCTTTTCTTCCGTCGGGAGTAGCACCGGTTTTTTTGCCGTACATAACGTTTGAGGTTATAGTCAGAATTGAAAGTGTGTGGCGCGCGTTTCTGTACGCTTTGGTCTTGCAAAGCTCTTTGTAGAAAAATTCCGTAATTTCTTTTACTATATCGTCGGCACGGTCATCATCATTACCGTATTTCGGAAAATCGCCCTCAACTTTAAAGTTCGTAATAATTCCGCGCTCATCCTTTATAGGGGTGACATCGGCATATTTTATTGCGCTCAAGCTGTCTGCGAGAACGCTCAAACCGCTGATTCCGAATGCCATAAGTCTTTCCGGCTCAACATCATGCAAAGACATCATAAGACGCTCATAAGCATATTTATCGTGCATATAATGGATTACATTCATGGTATTTACATAAAGCTTTGCCATCCATGACGCATAAATTTTAAATGATTCCCAAACTTTTTCGTAATCAAGCTTTTTCTCGTCAAATACATCGCCCTCCGGCGCAATCTGCGTTCCGTAAACTTCGTCTTTTCCGCCGTTTAATGCCATTAAAAGCACTTTTGCAAGGTTACATCTTGCACCGAAAAACTGCATTTGTTTTCCTGTTTTCATCGCCGAAACACAGCATGCAATAGAATAATCGTCACCGAATTTTTTTCGCATAACATCATCGTTTTCGTATTGAATAGAATCCGTGTCTATAGAAACCTGTGCGCAATATTTTTTAAAGCTTTCCGGAAGCTTTTCCGACCACAGTACCGTCAGATTAGGCTCTGCACTCGGACCGAGGTTATAAAGGGTGTGTAAAAATCTGTAGCACGTTTTTGTAACCATAATACGTCCGTCTTCGCCGACGCCTGCAAGGGAGCAGGTTACCCAAACCGGGTCACCGGCAAAAAGCTCATTGTATTCCGGTGTTCTCAAATGTCTTACAAGTCTTAGCTTTAAAACAAGGTCATCAATAAGCTCCTGTGCTTTTTCTTCGGTTAATGTGCCTTCTTTTAAATCTCTTTCGATAAATATATCAATAAAAGCTGATATTCTGCCTATGCTGTTTGCAGCTCCGTTTTGTTCTTTTACAGCACCCAGGTATCCGAAGTACAGCCATTGTATTGCTTCGTATGCGTTTTCTGCCGGTCTTGATATATCGCAGCCGTATTCTGCTGCCATTTTAATCAGCTGTTCCATAAATTCAAGCTGTTTTGCTATATCTTCAAGCAGATGAATACGCTCTTCGGTCATATCGCCTTCGCCGATACGAGCTTTGTCGAGCTTTCTTTGTTCAATAAGGAAGTTCATTCCGTAAAGCGCAACTCTTCTGTAATCGCCGATAATTCTGCCTCTTGCATATGCGTCCGGCAAGCCTGTCAATATGCCGGCATGTCTTGCTTTTTTCATGGTGTCCGTATAAACTCTGAACACGCCGGTATTATGAGTGGTACGGTATTTAAATTCACTTTTTATCTTGTCGCTCATTTCATATCCGTATGCTTCACACGCCTGTTTTGCATTTCTGAAACCCGCAAAAGGATTTACCGCTCTTTTTAAAGGCTTGTCGGTTTGAAGACCCAAAATAATATCTTCGCCTTTTTTTACATATCCGGGCTCATATGAAAGTATCGAAGACACGTTCTCAGTGTCAACATCCAGAACTCCGCCTTTTTCAAACTCTTCGGCAAAAAGCTTCTCCACTCTGTTTTTTGCCGAAATTGTTCTTTCGGTAGCTTTTTGTAAAAAGCTGCCGTCTCCTTCATACGGAGTATAATTGTTCTGAATAAAATCCCTCAAATTGATTTCATTTTTCCATGCTTCACCTTTAAAATTTCTCCATTGCTGCATTATGGCATCAATCCTTTCCATATATCACCGGAATAAAAAAGATATCCTATTTTCGGATGACCTGACGGTCGGCAAATAAAATCCGCTTCGTTTTATAATTTTATCTCCCGTCGATTGCGGAGCAGATTTTGTTTATGGGCTAATTATATACTATATATTGTGTTTTGTCAACAAAATGTTTTAATAAAACAACAAAATGTACATTTTAAACCATAATATAATTCAATTTGATATAAATTTATATACATCATCTAACTAAGAAAATTAAAAAATATATTTTTTAAAAGATTTTTTTGTTTTTATGCGTATTTTCTTTTTAAAAAGAAATAATATAATCACTATCAATAGGAGATAAAAGTAAAATATAGGGAGTATATGTTACAGAACTGCTATACATTGTGATGACGAAAATCGGTATATACGTAATTTATTTCCAAAACAAACCAATTGAATACTTGTATAAAACTTCATTTGCTTACAGATAATAGTTTTGTAAATTAAAACAAAAGGAGTTTATCATATATGAAAGCAACAGGAATTGTTAGAAGAATAGATGATTTAGGCAGAGTTGTTATTCCGAAAGAAATCAGAAGAACAATGAGAATACGCGAGGGGGACCCGCTTGAAATATTCACCGAAAAAGACGGCGAGGTAATTTTTAAAAAATATTCACCTATAGGGGAGCTTGGAGATTTTGCGCTGACATATGTCGAAACATTGGCAAAAACAACGGGCAAAGGTGCTTGTATTACCGACCGTGATAATGTGATAGCGGTATCCGGCGTTCCTAAAAAAGACCTGATAGAAAAAAAGGTAAGTCCTGATTTGGACAATGTAATGAATGAAAAAACAACTTTTAAATCTCAAGGCTTTGATTCGGGATTGTCAATTGCCGAAGGTGTTGATAAGTACAATGCGGGCGTTGTTGTTCCGATTGTATCGGAGGGAGACACCATAGGTTCGGTAATTTTCGTTTTAAAAGACGGGGAACAGCCCGGTGAAATTGAAAGTAAACTCGCAGAATCTGCCGCAGGTTTTTTGGGAAAACACATGGAAGGCTGATTTCATCAAAATTATACCAAACAGAAAACACTCCGATTTGTATGGAG
>CAKSJU010000101.1 GCA_934463455.1 uncultured Clostridia bacterium
TATGATATACCAATTACGAAATTATGTCAAGTTAATATTCATTAATTTTCTTTTACATATTCGTGACATTAAAAAATATTTTCACATCAAAAGAGGCTGTGAAAAATTACTTTTTCACAGCCTCTTTTATAACCTTTATGCCGCTTCCTCTGCTTCGGTGTCTTTTGCGCTGTTCAAAACGACATTAAGACTTGTTAAAAGCGCTTTTGTTTTTTCATAATCCTTACGGATATAATAGTACTCTGTCTGACTCGGCAAATCTCTTTTTGCAACCTCTGTTCCGTCTGCATATTTTGTGGGAGATGTAAAGGTAATTGTTACCTCATACGGCTCTGCCCCCCTGTTGGCAAAATTCTCGTAAGAGGTATGAGCAGTATCATATCTCAACGCTTCGTAGAATTTGTCGAGTATATCTTTATCGACAAACGAATTAAGTTCGTTGCCGAGATTATCATGAATCTCAACATATTCGAGCGTTCTGCCGTCATCTCTCAATATGGGGAAGTAATTTTGTCTTACCGCTTTGGTTTCAATAATCGGTTTTAGCAAATCGGCATCGGTAATATAATCTGCCGCGTATGTTCTTATAAGCTTCTTCCCGTTTTTCAGATTGTAAACTATTTCAAAACGGAAATAATCGGTCATTTCACTTATATCCCCTTTATCCTTTATACGCCTTTCATGCAGTTTTTTCACGTTATCAATATCAACAGGCTCGGTAAGAGCAAGATTTTCTCTTGAATATATAATTTGCTTTCCGTTATTAAAATAGCTGTACGCCGGCATTTGATTTACATAATTATTAAATGTAACCGATTCGATAGTATCGCTTGCAGGTATTCTTCTTTCGTATCCCGTAAAGTCGAAAGCGAAAAGAAAATTCAAAACGCATACCGCAGCGCAGAATATAATCGCAGGTTTAATTCCGCCGCTTAATTTCAATGTTTTGCGCGCAAGCATATGAGCTGCAAATATTCCGATTACACCGAAAGGAATAAGCATTAATACGCTGTGCGTCTGCCACATTTCGTTTATATACGAATAACCCATAGCTCCTACGCATGCCGCCACTCCGTACATAAATATCGGTTTCAATTTCGGAAATGCCAATACTTCTCCGTTATTTTCAAGATTTCTTATTTTATAAAGCCAATATGCTGTCACGGCAAATAAGCAGGTAATTACCAAATATTTAACAATATTCATCGGATTAGAACAAATATCCGACGGCACAACATATAAAAATTTTGTTACGACGGTTTCCATGCTTTCACTGTAGCCGTAAATCTGCTGTTCGAGGAAATAATGTATAAAATATTCCACGCACATCGGCAAAAAAGCAAATATATATGTGAATGCGATTGCAGCAACATTATTTCCTGCAAGCATTACAACCGCCGACGCTCCCGAAAATACCAGCATTGTGTATAGCATATACAAGCCCGCCCATATTGCCAGATGAATTAATCTGTAATCCTTTGCTATCTCCGGGTCGGTGCGGAACAAAAGCAGTATCAAAGCATTTAACAAAATCGGTATTGTCAGAAGTATTATTCCGCTCAGCATATGCGATGCAAAAAATGTTCCTCTCTTTATCGGAAGACTGTGCATGCACGAAACCGCTTTTGCCGAATTGAGGTAAGAAAAAAGCATTACCGCCATTGCTACCGGAATTACGCAGGCAAAAAGGAACGAAGCCTGACTCGACTGATATATTCCTGAGGTGATATAAGTAACCGACCCCATATCATAAAAGTCTTGCTTTGCCATATTTACAAAAACAAAAGTAAAGCTTACAAATATCATCAGTGCACTTATTGCCGAAATCCACCACAAACGTTTCATGTCGGAACGAATAACGCTCTTATTAAAGAATGATGTTTTCAAATTCATATCCCATACCTCCCAATTCATAAATAAATACTTCTTCAAGAGTAAGAGGAAGTACATCGCAGATAAGCGGTTTTGCGTACTTGATGTTTTTAATTATATCCTCCGCATTTCCTCTTACTATCAGCAGCGACACACTGCCGAACTGCTCGGTGTGAAGAATGTCAAGCGAATCTTTTAGGATGTTCGGCAAGCCGTCCTCAAATGCAACCTGTACTTTATGTACATTTCCCTTTACGTCGTCCAAAGATTTTTCCAAAACAAGCTTACCCTTGTGCATTATTCCCACATGGTCGCAGACATCCTCCAGCTCGCGAAGATTGTGGCTTGAAACAAGCACCGTTGTCCCGCGCTCGGCAACATCCTGAAGCATCAGCTTCCAAACATTTCTCCTCATTACCGGGTCAAGTCCGTCCACCGGTTCGTCCAAAATCATAACCTCCGGCATTGTGCAAAGCGCAAGCCAAAACGCAACCTGTTTCTGCATTCCTTTCGAAAGCCTTCTCGCTCTTCTTTTAGTGTCTATTTTAAAAATCTTTTTTAAGCTTTCAAATCTTGCCCTATTCCAGTTTTTGTATATTCCTGCATAAAAGTTTGCAGTATCGGCAATGGTATATGTCGGATAAAAAAACAGGTCATCGCTTATAACAGCCATTTTTTGTTTTATTTCCGTATTTTCATAAACAGCCTCGCCGTTTATCAAAACTTCTCCTCCGTCCTGCTTATATACGCCGTCAATATGCTTTATGACGGTTGTTTTTCCCGCTCCGTTCGGACCTACAAGCCCGTACACCGAGCCTTTTTCAACATTTATGTTAAGTCCGTCCAAAGCTTTAAAACCGTCAAAAGACTTTGATAGATTTTTTACTTGTATCATGTATTATACCCCCTTATATGTTTTATCAACTCTTTCGTTTATCTTTGCAAGGTCAATTTTTAAGTATGCCATTTCTTTTATAACTTCATCAAGCTTCTCATACAGCTTTTCTGTTTTTTCGGCAGCTGCCGCTTCGGACTTTGGTGAAACAAAACTGCCTTTTGCCCTCTGCGAATATATATACCCCTCGGTTTCCAAATCCTTATACGCTTTTTGTATTGTATTCGGATTTATCGCCAGTACTGCCGCCAGCTCTCTGACCGACGGTATTTTATTGCCCTCTTTTAGCGCACCGCTTATTATGAGCTCTTTTATCTTATCTTTAATTTGCTCATACAAAGGTCTGTGGTCTCCGAAATCAAGCCTGAACATAATGTTTCCTCCTTTCTGTACTACTATGTACTATTTGTATCATCTGTACTAATATATATAATACACTATCTTTTATTGTTTGTCAATACTTTTTTCAAAAATTTTTTCATTACTTTTTCTGTAAGCCAGCGGCGGAATATTATATCTTTCTTTAAAAAGCCTGCTGAAGTACGTATAATTTCCTATTCCTATTTCCTCGGAAATACGGCTTATGGAATAATCGGTATTCAGCAAAAGCTCTCTTCCCTTTGAAACTCTCTTTGAAGCAATATATTCATTCACCGTCATCGAAAATGATGTCTTAAATTTATTATACAAATAATTCTTCGAAACGCTGAATTTTTTGCAAAGCCTCTCAACCGAAAGATTATCCTTTAAATGCTCGTCTATATATTCCGAAACACGTTCGGAAAATTCATCCGTTTCGGTTTTTATTATATCATTTGTCAGGATAAAAGAAACTATCATGGACGCCAGCTCAAACATACTTTTAACTTGCCGCTCGTTATACTCGGTTATGTCATAATAAAGCTCTCTCATTTTTTTCTTGTCGGTACTCATCCAATCTATACGCTTTTCATCAAATTCAGCCACGCGTATTCTTCCTATCAATATGTATCCTATCAGCTTGTCCGATTTTATAATCGGTATTGCCGCGTCCATAATACCTGCATGACAGATATGCGATACTATCCGCCTGCTTTCCGCACATTTTTTTATAAGACTCAAATCGGAGCATAAGCATTTTTCATGCCCTTTTTGACTTTTTTGAATTTCTCGGCAAAATCCCGGTGTTTTCTCGCTGTATGCAGCAAGCGTTATAAATTCCGGATCCACAACCGAAACCGATACGTTTGTCATTATACAAAAATCCCTTATTACCGCATTTAATCTTTCACTGTTATATTTTATATTCGCCATAATAATCTCCATTCCGCCGCCAAAGCATCGGCACAATTTTCAATAATTTTTTTCTTAATTCACAAATCCCGGAATAAGAAATGTTTCACCCATGTACATTTAGTTCCCGCTTCCTAAAAATATTATACTTTTTTTCATTTCGAATGTCAATGAAATATATAAAATTGTTAGGAAGATTTTATATATTTTAAGGAAGATAGCTACTATTATTTTAATTGTAAGAGATGTATAATTAACACATAAAATAACTGCAAGGAGAAAAATTAACATGTATGACATTTCCGTACCAATAATCGGTATTTCCGCCGAAAAAATGGGACTTGAAAAACATCTGGAGAATTTAAAAAGGCTTGATGCAAAAAGAGTAATGATTGCTCTTGACAAATACTTTATTTCGGAAAAAACAAGAAAAAACGACATTAATGCACTGAAAAAATGCTGTGAATTTTATAAATCGCACGGTTTTGAGGTCGGCGCATGGATTTGGACATTTATGATTGCCGAAAAAAATGATTTTGTTCATATGACAGGAATTAACGGAGAAGTGAGCAAAACGCAAATCTGTCCCTCGGATGACCGTTTCCGCAAATTTGCATGCGATTACATTGCCGAAGTTGCTTCGTGCGGAGTCGATTTAATTCAATTTGATGATGATTTCCGTTACGGACATTATGATTTCGGTCTCGGCTGTGCATGCGAAAACCATATGGATTTTGTGCGCAAGGAGCTCGGCGAAGACATAACCCGTGAGGAGCTTTCGAAAAAAGTATTGTACGGCGGTGAAAGCAAGTACCGCACAGCATGGCAAAAATCAAAAGCACATTATTTTGAATTGTTTTCAAAGGATATCCGAAAAGCGGTTGACGCAGTAAATCCGAATATCCGTATCAGCATTTGTTCCTGTATGACCGTATGGGATTTTGACGGTATCGATACCGCATCCATAAGCCGCATACTGGCAGGAAACACAAAGCCTGTCGCACGGCTTATCGGTGCGCCGTACTGGGCAGTGAACAAAGGCTGGGGAAACAGGCTGCAAAACGTGATTGAACTGGAAAGAATGGAAGCAAGCTGGTGCGGTGACAACATCGAACTCATGGCGGAGGGAGATTCATACCCTCGTCCGAGAACAAATTGCCCTGCAAGCTATGTTGAAATTTACGATACAGCACTCCGCGCTTCCGGAGCTTTGGACGGTATTTTAAAATATGATATAGACTACAATTCAAATCCCGGTTACGAACAAGGGTATATTATCAGACATGAAAAAAACCGCGGTTTATACAAGGAAATAGATAAACACTTTGACGATAAAACCCCATGCGGAATAAGAATTTACGAGCGTATGCAAAAATTCAACGACATGGTTATCCCGCCGGAGTTTGAGGGCAGCAACAGGGTTGAAGATTTCTTTTTCTCTCCTGCCGCAAAAATGATTGCCGATAACAGTATTCCCGGTACATATGACGGTGAGGGAGTTTGCGGTATTGCCTTTGCGGAAAACGTTAAAGCTGTTTCTTCCGAAGCTATGAAAAAAGGTCTTATCATAGATTTAAGAGCTTCGGAAATTTTAAAAGAACAAGGAATTGATGTCGGTCTTTTATCGATTGGCAAAAAGTACAGAGCAACAGAAGAATATTTTGATTTTTTGGATAATCAATATGCGATAGATAACGACGTTTGCAACATAAATGTAAACCCGAATGCTAAAATTCTTTCTCATTTTATTTCCTATACAGCTTCGAAAGAAGAGGAAAACAACACAATCGGCTCTTACTATTATAAAAATGCGGACGGACAACAGTTTTTGGTTTTTGCGTTTTATGCTTACGCACAGCTTAACTTAACCGACAACTATTACCGCAGCTATATGCGTTCGGCTGAGCTTAAACACGCAATCAATTTATTCGGCGGCGAAAAGCTTCCGGCTTATTCCTACGGCAATCCGGACTTGTATATTATAGCAAAGAAAAATTCAAATTCAATGTCCGTCGGTCTTTGGAACATATTCGCCGATGAAATATTCGAGCCGGTTATCGAGCTTGACAGAGAATATTCCGAAATCGAATTTATTAACTGCCGCGGCAGACTTGAGGGTAACAAGGTTATTTTATCCGACATGGCGCCTTTTAGCTTTGCAGGGTTTGAAGTTAAATAAAATTTTTATTCTCCGATTAGGGAACGGTCTGCGGCCGTTCCCTAAAATCCGAGCAGTAAAAAATTGATATGTTGCAGCATTTTACAATCAGCTGCATGCAATTTAAAATAAGGAGACCTAAATACATATGACTTACTTTTTACTTTTATTGATTGTTGCCGATCAGCTTCTTGAGGCAATTATGTCAAAGCAATACAATATAAATGCCAAGAAAAACAATGTTATGCTTTATTCCGGGGTTTCGTGCCTGTTCGCACTTTTATTCTTTGTTGCAAACAGCGGCGGAAAGCTTGATTTTAACCCTAAAATCATATCATACGCAATCGGTTTTGCGGCAGCCTTCGGTACTGCGACCGCAACGGCAATATTTGCGATTAAAACAGGTCCTCTCTCTCTTACAACCTTGTTTTCATCGTATTCACTGCTCATTCCCACGCTTTACGGAATAATATTTTTAAAAGACCCTATCAGTCCTACGCTTTATGCCGGACTTGCGGTGCTTTTGGTTTCTCTTTATCTTATTAATATGAAAAAGAATGAGAATTTGAAAATCACACCGATGTGGATAATATATGTATTGCTTGCATTTGTATCAAACGGAATGTGTTCAACTGTGCAAAAAATGCAGCAGCTGAAATTCGATGGTGCCTACAAAAATGAATTTATGATAATCGCACTTGCGATAGTAACCGTTATACTTATCACAGCAGGGCTTTTCCAAAAGGGAAACAAAGCCGAAATGCTGAAGCCATGCTTTAAATACGGAGTTGTAAAAGGCTTGGGCAACGGATTTATGAACTATCTTGTAATGGTTGTTTCGGCTGTACTTCCAAATGCCGTTCTTTTCCCGAGCATATCCGCCGGAGGAATTACTTTGACATTTCTTTGCTCTATACTCGTGTATAAAGAAAAGCTAACAAAAATGCAGACCGTAGGATATATTCTCGGAATTGTTTCTATAATATTACTTAATCTGTAAAAAAGCTTTTGATAAAAGCTCCGCCTGCGGGCGTAGGAATAAGGTAGCATTTTTGATTTTCCGTCATTGCGT
>CAKSJU010000102.1 GCA_934463455.1 uncultured Clostridia bacterium
GGGTTATTATGCAGCGATTGCAGTTTTCGTGAAACAATGGACTGCAAGAATTAAGCAATGCAAAAGGTGGTGTAAAATTGCTGTCGAAAACATTATCTATTCGGCTTTTCCAGTATTCCTCGTGCGTCATTTACTTGCTTTACAAGCCATGAAGCCTCACCGTCATCCATTAATTCAAGAATGTTTTTATCTCTCATCTGTGCCGCTGTATCATCGTCCATAACGGTATTTTTAACCGCCAGAATAGCGTCCTCGTAATCGCTTAGACAGTCATCGTTATTCTGATAGATGTTTACAGACACCTGACCGAATAAATGCTCTTTTCTGCCCGTCTCGGTAAGCCCGTTTCCGTCTGAAACATAATAACGTATTTCGTTGTCGTCATAATACTCTATATACCTTGTGAAATTTCGGTCGTCATCAAACACATCATACCAGCGAATGGCATATTCTATCCGCCGTTCTATGTCGTTTGAATAACCTATGTACAAATTCATCGGATTTATTTTTCCGCATCGTATTTCGCCGTCATTGTCTATATATAAAAGCTCTGCGCCGTAACCGAATACCGAAATATCTTTATCCTGTGCAAATATTGCTGTTCCCGCAGTGTCCTGATCGATAATCATAGGGGCAATTTTTAGATAAAATTAATAAAAACCGTATGCAAAAATAATAAACTATTGATTTATCACCGGCAGAATGTTATAATTATATAAAGAGATAATTGCAAAATGTAATTTTTACAATTTGCAACTGCTTTTGTGCCGAAATAACACAAATGAAAGGATTTTATTTTATGAAGCTTATGATTGCCTCCGATATTCACGGCTCGGAATATTACTGCAAAAAAATGATTGAAACGTATAAATCCGAAAAGGCGGACAGGCTGCTGCTGCTCGGTGATATTTTATATCACGGTCCGCGGAACGACCTGCCGAAGGATTACGCACCGAAAGCAGTCATTTCCATATTAAATTCAATAAAAAACGATATACTCGCTGTCCGCGGCAACTGTGAAGCTGCGGTAGACCAAGCCGTACTCGAATTTCCGTGTCTTGCAGATTATGCAATAATCGAAATCGGCGGCAAAACAATATTTGCAACTCACGGGCATATCTACAATGAAGATAATCTCCCGCCTCACAAAAAAGGCGATATATTGCTGTGCGGTCATACGCATGTGCCGAAGTGTACGGAGCATGAGGATTTTATTTATATGAATCCCGGTTCTGTATCAATTCCGAAGGAAAATTCACATCACGGATATATGATTTTTGACGGCGGCAAATTTTTGTGGAAAAGCTTTGACGGCGACGTTATCCTAACATTTTAAGCAATTATAAAAGCATCTAAAATATTATAAGAGGAGCAATCAAAATGAAGCCCGACAAAATTATTGCGGTGAGAAACAACAAAACAGTTTTCCGTGACGGAAATCTGTGCCTAAAAGTATTTAACCGCGATTTTTCAAAAGCAGATATATTAAATGAAGCTCTTAATCATGCAAGAGTTGAAGAAATAGGTCTTAATATCCCGAAAATCAAAGAAATATCGGTCATGGACGGAAAATGGACAATCGTTACGGAATTTATAAAAGGAAAAACTCTTGAACAGCTTATGTACGAAAACCCCGAAAGGTCAAATGAGTTTTTGGAAAAGCTGGTGTGTCTGCAAACCGAAATGCACTCGAAAACCTGTCCGCTTTTAAACAAGCTCACCGACAAAATAATCCGTGAGATAACAAGATCCGGTCTTTCGGACAGTTTAAAAATCAATTTGACCGGACGGCTTATAAAAATGCCAAAGCATGACAAGCTTTGCCACTGCGATTTTACACCGTCGAACATACTTATTGCAGACAGCGGCGACCCGTATATTCTTGATTGGTCTCACGCCGCAATAGGCAATGCTTCCGCGGATGCGGCAATGACTTATATCGGCTTTATGCTTGCCGGCAATTCCGAAGCAGCAAAAAACTACTTGAATATGTTTTGTAAAAAAAGCGATATTGATATAAAATATGTAAAAGAATGGATTCCGATTGCCGCTTCTTCTCAGCTTGCGAGAAGAAACCTCGAAAAGCGTGCTATACTGAATTTGTTGATAAAATAAACTTCATACGAAAGGAATGATAAATATGAAAATAACTGTCTGTATCGGCTCTTCCTGCCATATAAAAGGCTCAAGGCAGGTTGTTGATGAATTTCAAAGGCTTATTGCCGAATATAATCTCGGCGACAAAGCGGAGCTTTCCGGCACCTTTTGCATGGGAAAATGTCAGCAAGGCGTGTGCGTAACGGTTGACGGCAAATTCTTTTCGGTTAGTCCCGAAAATGCCGCAGAATTTTTTAAAGAAAACATTGTTAAAGCAATAAACTAATTTTCAAGCTGCAGGCGATTATTGCGTCCTGCGCGGAACGGAGAAGAAAAATGATTATTGAAATATGTGTCGGCTCCTCCTGCTACATAAAAGGCTCTCATGATTTGGTAGAGCTTTTCCAGAATGAAATTAAAAAAAGAGAGCTGGACGCCGAAATCACTCTTGCCGGGTGCTTTTGTACCGGCAGATGCAACCGTGACGGAGTTACGGTTGTTGTGGACGATGAGCCCTTTGTAGGCATAACCAAAGAAAATTTTAACGAATTTTTTAAAGAGCATGTGCTGAGCAAAACAGAGGAGGCGTAAAAAATGTCGGATTGTTTAACATTAAAAAAATCAAATTGCAAAAACTGCTACAAATGTATTCGTTATTGCCCCGTTAAATCAATAAGATTTTCCGGAAACCAGGCATACATAATAGGCAACGAATGTATTCTTTGCGGTCAATGCTTCGTGGTCTGCCCTCAGGACGCAAAGCAAATAGTTGACGAAACGGAAAAGGTAAAGGTTTTGCTTCAAAGCGGAGTCCCTGTTTATGTCAGCATTGCTCCGTCCTTTGTTGCAAATTATGACGGCGTAGGAATAAACTCCATGAAAAACGCACTCAAAAAACTCGGCTTTGCCGATGCTGAAGAGACTGCCATAGGTGCTACGATAGTTAAAAATGAGTATGAAAGAATGATAAACGAGGATAATAGGGATGTGATTATCTCATCCTGCTGTCATTCGATTAATCTGCTTATTCAAAAGTATTTTCCGAATGAGCTCCCCTATCTTGCCGATACAATGTCACCGATGCAGGCACATTGCTTAAGAATAAAGCAGCAGCATCCCGAAGCAAAAACGGTATTTATAGGTCCGTGCGTTGCAAAAAAAGACGAAGCCGATTACTATGAGGGCATTGTCGATGCCGTGCTTACCTTTGACGAACTCACAAAGTGGCTTAAAGAAGCAAATGTTGAGCTTGACCGTGAAAAGGACTCAAGTGAAAACAGCCGCGCGAGATTTTTTCCGACAACCGGCGGAATACTCAAAACAATGGCTCAGGACAATCCCGAATATACGTATATGGCAATTGACGGCGTAGACAATTGTATGGAAGCACTGCGCGATATAGAAAGCGGAAAAATACATAAATGCTTTATCGAAATGTCGGCATGCGTGGGAAGCTGCGTAGGCGGTCCGGTAATGGAAAAATTCCACCGCAGTCCGGTAAAGGATTATATGGCTGTTGCCAATTTTGCCGGCAAAAAGGATTTTGAAGTGGAGCAGCCGGACAGCTTATCCATAAAAAAGACATTTACAATGATAGAGAAAAAGCTTCAGCCGCCGTCAGAATTTGAAATTAACGATATTCTTCGTCAAATGGGCAAATTCAAACCGTCCGATGAGCTTAACTGCGGCTCATGCGGATACAATACCTGCCGCGAGAAAGCTGTCGCAATATATCAGGGCAAGGCGGAAATTTCCATGTGCCTCCCCTTCCTCAAGGACAAGGCGGAAAGCTTTTCCGATACAATTGTAAAGAATACTCCCAACGGACTTATAGTGCTTAATGAAGCTCTTGAAGTGCAACAGATTAACAAAGCCGCGCTTAAGATGATGAATTTGCACAGTGCAAAGGACGTTCTCGGTGACCTTGTAGTGCGTATTCTTGACCCGAAGCCGTTTATGGATGTACTCGGAAAGGGCAGAAACATAAAAGACAAGCGTACATATCTTGCGGAGTACGAAAAATATGTTGAACAAACCATTATCTACGACAAAGAATATAAATTGATTGTCTGCATTATGCGAGACATAACCGACGAAGAAAAAGAGCGCGAAAAAAAGGAAAATATCGGACGGCAGACCATAGAAATCACCGACAAGGTCGTAGACAAGCAAATGCGTATAGTGCAGGAAATTGCGTCACTTTTGGGCGAAACTGCGGCAGAGACAAAAATTGCGCTTACAAAATTAAAGGAGACAATATCTGATGAATAGTTTATGTGCGGACATAGGATATAAAAGCATAAATCACTACGGTGAACAGCTTTGCGGAGACCATGTTGATATAGTGGAACAAAGTGAAAATTCCACCGTTATTGTATTGGCAGACGGCTTGGGCAGCGGAGTTAAAGCAAGCATTTTATCCACCCTCACCTCAAAAATAATTTCCACAATGATGGCAGAGGGAATATCGCTTGAAGAATGTGTGTCCACCATTGCCGCCACCCTGCCGATATGTTCTCAGCGCGGTGTCGCATATTCCACCTTTACAATTATACACCTTATCGACAACGAAACGGCGGAGCTCATTCAGTATGACAACCCGCACATAATTTTCTTTCGCGACAATGAAAATTATGACTATCCTAAATCCGAAATGAACATCGACGGCAAAAAAATATATAAATCCGTAATAAAATTGCAGGAAAACGATACCTTTATAGCAATGAGCGACGGCTGTCCGCATGCAGGGATAGGTATTGCATACAATTTCGGCTGGAAGCGTGAAGAAATAATAGAATTTTTGGAGCCGCTGACATTCGGCGGATTTACCGCAAAAACACTTGCCACAATTTTAGTGGATGAATGTTACAAGCTGTACGGTGAAAAACCCGGAGATGATGCAACCGCATGTGTTGTGCGCATAAGAAACCGTGCGCCGGTCAATATACTGTTCGGTCCTCCCTCAAATCGGGACGACGCAAACCGAATGATGGCACTGTTTTTTTCAAAAGAGGGCAAGCACATAGTCTGCGGAGGTACAACTTCTTCAATTGCAGCAAAATTCCTCGGCAAAACCGTAAAACCCAGCCTTAATTTTGAAAGCTCGGATGTTCCTCCTATTGCGGAAATAGAAGGCGTTGACCTCGTAACCGAAGGAGTTATCACCATTAACAAGGTTTTGGAATATGCAAAGGACTATCTGAACGGAAACGAAAGCTATTCGCACTGGGGATACAAAAGAGACGGTGCCTCACTCATTTGCAGACTTCTGTTTGAGGAGGCAACCGATATAAACTTCTATGTCGGCAGAGCCATTAACCCGGCTCATCAAAATCCGGATTTGCCGATTAATTTCAACATAAAAATGAATCTTGTCGAAGAACTTTCAAAATGCTTGAAGCAAATGGGAAAGCGCATTAAAGTAAGTTATTTTTAAAATTTACTGTTTCATAATCTTTTGTTTTGAGATTACAAAATGAATATACAAAATCGCTGCGGCAATAAGAATAAAGGAGCAGAGACTTAAAATCTGCTGTGCATATACATGCAATCCGAAAATCATATTGCCGCTTTTTTGTATGTACGAAACAAGCTTTCCCGCAAGCAGCGATGCCAAAAATCCGCATATTCCGCCTATACTGTTTTTAATTGCCGTTGCCTGCACAAAATACTCGCTTTCCACATAGCTGTAAGTTATATTAATCAAATTTTGATTTGTACCGGCAATGCTTACGTTATACAATATTGTGTAGACCACAATAAGAATACGCGTTGAGGGTGCCGTAAAAGAGTTTAGCAAAAATGCAGCCGCAGCAATACACATTGCCAGCTCAATCCCGCGTGCATACGAATATTTATCGGAAAATTTTCCGAAAGGCTTTGATACAACGCATCGGAAAATGTTCGCGGCAATATTGATTATCTGCACCGTTCCGACGCTGTATAACAAATCCTTTGTTTTATATATTCCCAAAAAGCCAACCGTAGTATAAACGGCGACATTCCAAAGTATTGTAAGCATTATTATGCTTCGATAATTTTTATTAAGAAGCACTTTTTTAAAAACCGTTTTTAACGGCGGTGCATCATCGGTTTGCCGCACATCCGTATTTTTCACAAGCATAAGGCTTATAAAATTGCAAATGCTTAAAATCAGCACCGCTATACTTATAAACAAAAAGCTTCCCTCTAAATTTCCCAAAGCCTCGTATCTGTCCATAACCATTCCGACAATAAGCGTAAACAGCATACCGGATACCAAAGATACCATTTCTTTTCCCGCAGAATAGGACGCGCGCTTTTCCGGGTCAACATATGAATTGCACCACTTAAAAATCACCGAAGTAATTATATAGTTAAAAAAATATGCTCCGAGCAGAAACACCGCAACAAGCAAAGTTTTTGTATGTACACCGACCGGCATGAACGGGACAAGATAAAGCAGCATAAAAAGCAGCGGACTTGCCATCGAAAACATTATTGCCGATTTTTTCACATTCTTTATTTTTCTGACAAGCAAAAGTGCTGCAAGCTGAAACAAAAACGCAAATGTTATAAAAGACGAAAAAATTCCCACATATGCGTCACTTATTCCCATTGATGAAAGTAATTTTGCCAAAAATGCGTCGGTGACCAAAATAGATACAAAATATTCAAAAGTGCATTGCGCTATATACGCTTTTCTCGAAATTTTATAATCCTTAGATGAATAAATATTTTTATCTGATTCCATTAATTTCACTCCATTCCGATAAACAGTATAGATTAAAAACCGAATTGTGTCAATAAATTTTCTTACGAAACTTTTTCGAAATTTCCAAATACAAATAAAATCAAAAAAATGTTTGCATGTTTGAGTGATTTATGTTATACTATTATAAAGATATACAAACACAAGGAGATTAGCAAATGTATTCTATAGAAAAACTCGAAAAAAGAGAAAAAGATTTAAAAAAAGAACTGCGTGAACTCGGAGGTCTCGGAGAAGTATTTCCGGATAACCAAAAAAATTGCGAAGATTTGATTGCGGCTATAAAAGCATTTATAAAAGCAAATAAAACATATGAAGAAAATAAATCCTCACGTTTCGGCAAGGGTGCCAAATTAAAAAAAGAAGCTTTGGCGCAG
>CAKSJU010000103.1 GCA_934463455.1 uncultured Clostridia bacterium
TATTTTGCTTTAATTTCATCGGTTTTGACATTTGAAACATCAAATTCTCTTGTATATGAGCCGTAAGAACGTTCACAGTGAATATACTTTTTCTTTTCGTCCTTTTCCTCATGCTCCATATGACGTTCGGCATGTATTGCCAGAGTGTCTCCGTTTATATCAAGGTGAATGTCGTTTTTGTCAAAGCCCGGTAAATCGGCTTCCAATTCAAAATGATCTCCCTCATCTTTTATATCGGTTTTAAATTCCTCCATGAAATTCCCGCCGAAAAATCCTGTCGGGAAAAATTCTTTTTCAAAAGCATCCATTTCACGGAACGGATTATAACTCATACTGTTCTTTTTTCTTCCATAAGGTCTAAGTTCAAACATAATAACACCCAATCCTTTCATTTTCCAATATTTATATATTATCCGATATTTATATATTAATTGTTATAATTTATTCTCCCAAAACATTTTAACCATCTCCGTTTTTATTTCACATATTCATCTTTTTTCTTTTTACATCTATTATTATACTCATTTTTCTTGACTTTGCAATAGTTTGGTAGTATAATATAAGTAAATTGTTTTGTGTTGTCAGCACAAATCCACAAGGAGTAAATACAATGAACAAAGAAAAAATATTGGATTTTTACTTTAATAATAATTCGCTGTCCGTTCCGGCGGAAGCAATAAGTGAAGAATTAAATTGCTCTTTAATCGTAACCGACATCTCATTTCATATTGTGGTATCGTATTCCCGCCGCAAAAGCAAGGCTTACAGCAGCGCGGTTAAGCACAGCGAGCTATCGTTTGAAACCTGCGAGAAGATAAAAGAAAATACCTCCGACAATTGTTTTCGTTTTTCAACCGCCGAGGAAATATATGTCACGAGTGTCCTGCAATGCGGCGAAACAAAACTGGGCTATGTCCTTTATTTGTTTGAGAAAGAAACAGTGCTGCCATCGGACGAGGATTTTCTTTTTTGCAGCGGTTTAATCGCAAAACAGCTTTTTACCGACCGTCACTGCAACAGTGAAAACACAAATACTGCCGAAGAAATTTTGACCGATTTACTCTGCGGAAAATTTAAAAACGAAGAGCTTTTCAATCTGCAAATTTCGGGAACTTTTCTTTCGCATTTTTCACCGCATCGCTTTGCTTTTGCAAAAAAGGAAGATTTATCGGACAATAAAATTCTTTTTCACTGCATTATCGAATATTTCCCTGCTTCGCATCCTTTTCTCTTCAGCGGCGGGGTTATAATATTCCTGCACGAAGACCACAACATAAAGTATCTTGACAAGCTTTCCGAAGAATTTAATTTGAAAATTGCCGTTTCTTCGGGCATCGATAACTTGTATTCAATTGCTGCGGAATTTCCGATGCTTTCCGACATAATAACCTATTCCGAGGAAAAATATTTCGTAAAATTCGAGGACAACTGTGCATGGCACACTCTTTTGAAAAAAAATAATTCGAGAATATGCTTTATCGGCAGTAAAATTAAACAATTACTTGAATATGATATAAAGAACAAAAGTGAGCTTTGTCTTACTCTTTACACTTACCTAATATGCAGCCACTCACTGAAAAAAGCGGGAGACCTGCTTTTCACGCACAGCAATACAATTTCGTACCGCCTTGCTAAAATAAGGGACGATTTCAATATAGATACCGACAATCCAAAACTGCATTTTATAACCCTGCTCAATTTGTCCCAAGCTCTTATCACGCTCGGGTATGACGATATTTTCATATTAGACTAAAGGATGTGATATATATGATAAAAGTTTTTTCTTTTGAACAAATGAAAGAAGCAATCCCTTATATAAACGAAAAAGTTTTCGATTATATTTACGATTGCTGTACGGAAAGCTTCGAGAGTTTCGAAAGCTGCAATTTGCTTGTGTTTGATTTTTACGATATACACAGCGAATCAACCGACACTTCAAAGCTTATGCTGTATCAGGACCAAAACAGTCTTCTCATCTTTGCGGAAGATGACGCACTTGTCAAAAAAGCCGAAAGCATATTAAATAAAATTCCTACATTTGAATATGAGGCTTCCGCACGCACAATGTACAAGTTTTTCGAAAAGCTTCTGCACGGCGATTTAGGCTATCTGCAAAAATTCGAACAGACTTTAAATGACGCTGAAGATGTCATAACCGAAAACCCGACTGCTTTTGATGCAAAACAGTTTTCCAAATGGCGCAAAGAGCTGCTTCGCTTAAAAAGATACTATATGCAGCTTGATACTATTTTTGATGAAATGGAAGATAATGACAACAATTTGTTATCAAGCGGTCTGGTGCACAGAATATCGGCACTTTCAAGGCGGAGCGAACGCTATTTTAACGCAGTTGAAAATCTGAAAGATGCACTTGAACAAATAAGAGGGATATACCAATCGGAATTATCTATAAAGCAAAATGAGCTTATGCAGATATTTACTCTCGTTACCGTAATATTTCTGCCCCTCACTCTTATTGCCGGCTGGTACGGAATGAATTTCACGAATATGCCCGAACTTCACTGGAAGTACGGATATATCGGAGTAATTTCATTTTCCGGCGCAATTGTGATTATTATGATTTGGATTTTTAAAAAGAAAAAATGGTTTTAAAAATGGAATATTAAAACCATTTTTAAAACCATTAACGTCCTAACGGCCTTTCAGTCTCTTATCCGACTTGGTTGCAAGGTAAGTTCCGACTCCTTGGAATATTTCAACCAAAACAATCAAAAGCACAACCGCAGCAAGCATAACGAGATATTTATATCTGTAATATCCGTAATTAATCGCAATTTTTCCGAGTCCGCCTCCGCCTATTATTCCGCTCATTGCCGAATAACCGAGTATTGTTGTTATCGCAATTGTGACATTCGAAATCAAAGACGGAACACTTTCCGGAATCATAACCTTCACAATAATCTGCAAAGGTGTTGCTCCCATGCTCTGTGCCGCTTCGATAATGTTCGGATTTACTTCTCTTAAGCTGCTTTCCGCAAGTCTTGCCACAAAAGGAAACGATGCTATAACAAGCGGTACGATTGAAGCCACTGTTCCGACCGATGTTCCCACTATTACTCTCGTGAGCGGTATTACCATTATCATAAGTATAAGAAATGGAACAGATCTAAGTAAATTAATAATAATACCCAATGTTTTCATTACGGCTTTCGGAAGAGGAAGCACACCGTTTTTCTCTCCGGCAACCAAAAGCACTCCGAGAGGCATACCGATTATAACAGCGAAAAGCGTTGAGATAACCGTTACGTAAAAAGTCTCCCATGTTGCAAGCAAAAACTCACTCTTTAAAATTTCTGCGGTTTCCGCCAAAACTTCGGGTGAAAACAAATTATTGAACATCTCTCTCAACCTCCTCCGTAACTACATCCTCGGTATTCTGCAAATATTCCATTGCCTGTTTTACCTTTTCATCTCCGCCGGATATGCCCAAAAGCATATTTCCGTATACTTTTTCATTTATAATTCTTGTAGAAGCCCCCAAAATATTCGGAGTTATGTTAATATCTATCGCCATTTGCGCAATAAGAGGCGATGTCGCCGATTTTGAGCCGTTAAATACAACTCTTATGCACTTTTCATCCTCCGAGCCCGGTACAACTCCGTCCGCGCCGTCCGGAAATACCAACCTTTTTGCAGCCTTGGATTTCGGGTTTGAAAAAATTTCGCTAACATCTCCCGCCTCCGCAACTTTACCGTTATCCAGTATCGCAACATGGCGGCAAACTTCTTCAACAACGCTCATTTGGTGCGTGATTATAATTACTGTAATTCCGAGTTTTTTATTAATATCTCTTATTAATCCCAGTATTGAATGAGTGGTTTTCGGGTCAAGTGCGCTTGTTGCTTCATCGCACAAAAGCACCTTAGGGTTGGTTGCCAGAGCGCGCGCTATGGCAATTCGCTGTTGCTGACCTCCCGAAAGCTGCGCAGGATATGCATTTACTTTATCCGGCAGTCCGACAATTTCCAAAAGCTCCTTTGCACGAGTCTCCGCCTCGGATTTTTTCACTCCCGCAAGCTCCAGCGGAAAACAAATATTTTTAAGGCATGTTCTTTGCATTAAAAGATTAAACCCCTGGAATATCATCGTCACGCTGCGTCTTACTTCTCTCAGTTCCTTTTCGGTCAACGCTCCTATATCCCTGCCGTCAATCAAAACTTGTCCGCTTGTCGGTCTTTCGAGCATGTTAATACATCTTACGAGCGTACTCTTTCCCGCTCCGCTCATACCGATAATTCCGAAAATGTCGCCGTCCTCAACGGTTATATTTACATCCTTAAGTGCTTCAACCTCTCCGTCCGCCACTTTGAAAGATTTATACAGATTTTTTATTTCTATCATATTAATCCCCATTCCGCCGCCGTGTCGCGGCATAAAACAAAAAATTTTGCTTTAAAATTTTTATACAGCGGTATAAGTCCAACCTTACACCGCTGTATAAAATATCACTTTATTAAAAACTATTTAAGTGCGTCAAGCGATGTTTGCTTTCCGCCGTAAATTCCCATAGGCTCTACATGGATTGAAGCAACCGATACGATATGAGTGTTGTTTTGCGCATTGAAATCGTCCAGATAAGGAGTATGCTGGAAGTAGTTTGCGTCAACCTCGCCGCTTTCAACAACGTTGTTTGGCTGTACATAATCGGTAAATTCTTTTATATCGAGAGTAACATTTTTACCGGCAAGAATTTCCTTTGCAACCTTTAAAATTTCAGCATGAGGTGCAGGTGATGCCGCAACAGTAATCGTCTGTCCCGCAAGTGCATCATAATTCACACTTGCATCAAAGCCGTCTCCCTGTTCGGTAACCGTGCTTACAACGCCGCCGTCATATTCGGAAGCAATAAAATCAGCAACCTTTTTGCTTTCCAATGCCGCTTTAAGAGCTTTTGTTTTATCTGTAGCTTCATTGCCCTCTTTTACGGCAAGAATGTTTGCATATGCCGAGTATGAATCTTCAATTGCCAAAGAATCCTTAACGGGATTTATTCCGGCATCGATTGCATAGTTTGAATTTATTACCGCATAGTCAACATCCTGAAGCATTTTCGGAAGCTGTGCCGCTTCAACCTCGCTGAATTTTACATTCTTGGGATTATCCGCAATATCCTTTATTGTAGCCGTAATTCCCGCACCGTCCTTAAGCTTTATTATTCCGTTTTTCTCCAGCAAAAGCAGTGCTCTCGCTTCGTTTGTGGTATCATTCGGAACAGCGATTGTAAGCTGTGACGAGTTTCCGCAAGCCGATAAGGATAATACCGCAAAAATTGCCGCAGCAGCCAAACTGATAATTTTTTTCATAGTCAAAACCCCTTTTTTCTAATTTATATAACTGTAGTGCAGATATTCTCCGCACAGTAAAATTATTTTTGACTATTATACCATTTTTCAAAAAAAAAGTCAATAAGTGCCCTTAAAAAATGTAATTATTGCAAAAAATCACTCTGTCCCGCGGCTTATTTTCTGTGCGAATAGAAGAATATTTTTGCACTTCTTTTTTCGGTTTCAACCTCAAAGCCTTTTTCGGCAAGTTCTTTTCCGCTTATTTCAAAGCTTTTGTCATTGTCCGCGTCCGTAAAAGTATATGTTGCCTCCGTATCAATATTGTAAAGCCTGAACTCGGCTTTCGGACACAGAGAATTCTCTCTTCTGAACACCTGCACAATTCCGTCTTTTTCCTCCGGACGGTCAAACTGCGCCGCACACCATACGTCCAAAGCCGACGACAGCTCGGTAAGTGCATAAAAATCCTCCGAAAAATACGGTCTTACCTTTTTGTATTCCGCTGCAAGCTTTCTTATAAATTCTATCTTTTCTTCCGTATCGGCAAACGGCTCACGTTCGGACAAGGAATATTTTGTTAAAAGTGAAGCTCCGTAAGCACTTCTCGCGCCGTAAATGTCATATAATCTTCCTATACCCGTTCCCGAGTAAGGCATCCATGTATTATACGTAAGATTATGACACTGAGACATATATTCTTCATAATCTGCCGGGCACTGAACATCAGATCTCCACATCGGCATACTTCTTCTTAGCGTTTCTATATCTATTCTTCTTCCGCCGGAAGCGCAGTTATCGATAATCAAATGCGGAAATTTTTCCAAAAGCGCGTCCCAAAGTCTGTACATACCGTTAATATGTTTTATTTCGGTCATTCCCTTTCGATCGCACCAATCCCTTTTTCTCCAGTAATTCAGCGGATCAAAATTAAAATCCTGTCTGTAACAATCGATATTTAATTTTTCAATAATACCCGAAACAGTTTTAAAGCAATATTCCCACGCGGCAGGATCGCCCAGATTCAAAAGCAAACTATCGTCCGAATCCGAGCCTAAAAAATATTCCGGATGCTCTTTTACTATCGGCGTACTTTTTATAACACGTTCAGGCTCAAACCAAAGTATAAATTTCATTCCCGCATCATGAATTGCTTTTGAAACATCCTCCAATCCGTTCGGATGTATTTTTTTGCTGATTACCCATTCTCCGGTATGGCAATACCAGTCTCCTTCGAATGAATCCGGAGTAGGCTCGGTCGTTTCGCCGTACCAGCCCGCATCCATCCAGACATATTCGAAAGGAAGCTTGTTTTTTTTCATTATCTCTATTCTATCCAAAACCGATGATGTTCTCATGCCGCCCCAAACCTCCGCACTAAGCGGGCCGTATTTTTCTCTTCCCTCTCTGCCGATAAGAGAAAATTCCTCTTTTACAAGCCGTCTCCACATATTCTGCGACGCTTGAACGCTTCCCTCGTACGGCATTATAACAACAGAAGACGTTCTCACCTTTTCGCCGCCGTAAAGCCTGAAAGAAGTATCATCCACCTTTGTTCGTATTCTCACGCTGTTTTCGTTTCGGTTTAATATACATCTCCATTTGCCTGTCCAGCCGATAGCAAATATAATGCCCTTTCCGTTTTTGTGAATGTTGAAAAACGGAGCTTCCGTTTCACTTGAACGTCCTGTATCTGTTGTGTATTCCTTTTCATCTCCAACAAATATATTAAACTTCCATCTTCTGCTTATAAAATTGGTATCTGTTCCGCTGTAAAATTCCTCGCAGCTATACGCCGAGCCGTTCGGAGCATAAACCTTTGTATACTTGTCCAAATCGCCGAGATATGCCGTCCATTTCGGCGGCTCTTCTTCAGGCAACGGCAAAAG
>CAKSJU010000104.1 GCA_934463455.1 uncultured Clostridia bacterium
AACAAACAACAATGCACCAATAAAATAATACAAAAATCACGCACCTTTCGGTGCGTGAAAATCAATGGTGGAGATGATGGGAGTTGAACCCATGTCCGAAAACAAATCCATTCCGGCATCTACAAGTTTAGGTTATGGTCGATATTCCCGATACAACTACTCCACAACCAAAGTTATTGCATCGGTAGTCTCTTTAGTCATGATATGCCTTGAGACAGCAGCATATTCACGTTCACCGCCGGTATTCGCCTTATTCCGCGCCGCGGTCCTCGCGGATAAGACGGCTGCACTAATTAGGCAGCGTATGCTAATTTATTGTTAGCGTTTATTTTTAAATTTTGAGAAGTTTTAAGTGTTACTCGGCACTACTTGCAGCCAAAACTTCCTTATCCCCGTCGAATCCGTTGCATCCCCATATTAAAATATTAAAGATAAAAAAGTCTAATTTAATTATACTATCGAAGCGTAAAAAAATCAATCATTTTTTTATAAATTTATATTACGTTCATAAATTCGAATATTTATCAATTGCCGCTGCCGCCCAAGTAAGAAAATATCAGTTTTAAAACCGTATTTTTACTTTATTGGGCGGCAGCTATTTATCGGCAATCAAAATTATCAAAGACCGAGCACTTTTTTCAGTTCTTCGGTTTTATTTGTTTTTTCCCATTCCAAATTTAAGTCTTCGCGTCCCATATGACCGTATGCGGCAAGTTGCTTATATATCGGTCGGCGCAGTTTAAGCGTTTCTATAATCGCACCGGGACGAAGGTCAAATACTTTATTTATTGCTTCGGCAAGTTTATCGTCCGAAACAGTTCCCGTTCCGAAAGTATCAGCCATAACCGAAACCGGTCTGGACACTCCTATAGCGTATGCGAGCTGAATTTCGCACTTTTTTGCAAGTCCCGCAGCAACTATATTTTTCGCTACCCAACGTGCAGCATACGCCGCCGAACGGTCCACTTTTGTGGGGTCTTTTCCTGAAAAAGCTCCGCCGCCGTGACGTGACCATCCGCCGTATGTGTCTACTATTATCTTTCTTCCTGTGAGTCCGCTGTCACCCTGCGGACCGCCGATTACAAATCTTCCGGTGGGATTTATAAAATATTTGGTATCATCGTCTAAAAGCTTTTCGGGGACAATCGGCTTAACAACATATTTTATTAAATCTTCTTTTATTTGAGCTATTTCAACTTCCGGAGCGTGTTGAGTCGATATAACAATAGTATCTACTCGCACGGGTTTGCCGTCGTCATACTCTATTGTAACCTGCGTTTTTCCGTCAGGTCTAAGATAAGAAAGTGTGCCGTTTTTTCTCACTTCGGTCAATTTTTTTGCAAGTGCATGCGCAAGAGAGATTGGCATCGGCATAAGCTCAGGAGTGTCATCGCAGGCATAGCCGAACATCATTCCCTGGTCTCCGGCACCGTTTTCGTTTTTGTCTTCTTCTCCTGCTTTTGCTTCAAGCCCCTCATCAACGCCCATAGCGATGTCTCCGGATTGCTCATCTATTGATGTGACAACTGCGCATGTATTTCCGTCAAATCCGTATTTGGCACGGTCATATCCGATTTCAAGAACCACATCACGGGCTACTTTAGGAAAGTCAACATAACAAGAAGTTGTAATTTCACCCATAATGGAAATTATTCCTGTGGTACAGGTCGTTTCGCATGCTACTCTTGCCATAGGGTCTTTTTTTAATATTTCGTCCAAAATAGCGTCTGAAATTCTGTCACAAATTTTATCGGGATGTCCCTCTGTAACAGATTCCGACGTAAATAGCTTTTTTATCATTTGAATTACTGTCCTTTCAATATATCATGTATAGTATGTATTGATTATATCACTAATTATACTTAAAGTCTATAGCTTTCTGAAAACTCCCACAACTTTTCCTAAAATTTCAACCTCGTTTACAATAATAGGATCCATAGTATCGTTTTCCGGCTGAAGTCTGTAATGTCCGTTTTCTTTATAATAGGTTTTAACCGTGGCATTTTCTCTGTCAATCAATGCTACAACAATTTCTCCGTTTCTGGCGGTGGGAGTTTTTTCCACAATAATAAAATCTCCGTCCAGAATAGCTGCATTTATCATGGATTCTCCCTGAACTTTAAGCATAAAAATATCCTTGTTTCTTGCAAAACTCATGGGCAGCGGAAAAACCTCGGTTATGTCTTCGACTGCTGTTATTGGCTGCCCCGCCGTAACCTTTCCGTAGACCGGAACACTTAAGTATTCTTCTTCATCATGATATTCAATATTTACTTTTTCCGGCTTATTTTTATAGTTTACAACTTTTATGGAACGGTTTTTTGCGGATTCCTTTACAAGATAACCGTGTTTTTCCAATTTTTTTAATCTTGCATGAATTGTTGCGGTGGATGAAAGTCCGACCGCTTCACATATTTCCCGTACAGTCGGAGGATAACCCATTTTATTTTGTTTTTCCAATATAAAATCAAGTATTTCATAATCTTTTGCCGATAATTCTGCCATAATTTATCCTTTCCGTCCGCACAATATAACCTTGCTCCTCTGCACAGGCCGCAATCTTTTACAAGCTCCTTTCCTTATGGGCATAATGGGAGCGTTGCTTTGATTTAAAATACGCAGACTAAGATTATTTTATAATTTAATTCTATTATAACACACTTTTTCAAAAAAATCAAACATTTGTTTTATTTTTTTGAAATTCTTTTAAAATGCTGCCGGAAAGCTTTTCTATCGTTCTTATCGGAGCGTCTTTTGCGGTACCCCATTCCATATCCTTATTTCTGTAATCGAACTTAAGGGTGAATTTGTGAATATCGTCCTGTATTCTTTTGAACTCGGTATTTTCGGTTTCGGCAAGAAAGGCGATAAATTCTCCGGCATCCGAGGCATTTAATTTGGATGAAGCCGTTTTGACAAGTGCAGCAAAATGCGGAAGACATGCACCCTTTGAATTTTCGAATTTTTTTCTGAAATCAGGCTCGCTTTTCCACATTTCGACTATCAAATCAATATATCTGCTCATTGTATGATTTATTTTGTCGCAGATAATACAGGAGTTTGCTCCGGCTGCCGAAAAAGTGTCAAGCTTTGCGGCAAAATCGGAAACGGAACTGTTTTTCCTGAAAAAGCCTCCTTTTGCACTTTTTAAATTTTCCGCATTGTCTGTAATTTGTGCCAGCTCACTGCGGAATTGTTCAAGATGAGTATCAAGAACAAGTGCAAGACTTAATTTATTGGGGCTTGAAAAAAGCATTGAAAAATGTTTATTGCAAAATCCTTTTTTGTTGGATTCTATTCGGTAATCAGGCTCCATCATAGCGGCACCGAGCGCATATTCGACCGCTTCTTTTTCCAGCCGCGAATAAAGAAAGCATAACGGACATTCACAATTTTCATCATATGCTTCATTTATCGGGATTGTATAAATAGTTTCTTTCATTGTTAGTACTCCTTATCATCACATGCCGAACAGCGACAAAAGCTCATCCTTTGAAAGAGAAGACAAAAGACTTTTGTTTTCTCTTATTATATTGTCTGCCAATCCGCGTTTTTTTTCGGAAAGCTTAAGAATTTTTTCTTCTATGGAATTTTTTGTTACAAGCTTAATAACTTGTACGGCGCGCGTTTGCCCTATTCTGTAAGCTCTGTCCGAGGCTTGGTCGGTAACTGCCGGATTCCACCACGGGTCGTAGTGAATAACGGTGTCCGCGCCTATTAAGTTAAGCCCGGTTCCGCCTGCCTTAAGCGAAATTAAAAATACTTGCCGTTCGCCGCCGTTAAATCGATTTGCCATTTGTATTCTTTCCGAGCTCGGCGTTGAGCCGTCAAGATAAAAACAGGAAATGCCCTTTTGCGAAAGACAATCGTTAATTATTCCCAACATAGAGGTAAATTGTGAGAAAATTAAAATCCTGTGTCCGGAAGATACTGCGGAAATCACAAGCTCTTTTAAAAGCGAGAGCTTGCCGCTTTCCTTTTTGTAATTCGGATTTATAAGGCGTGGGTGGCAGCATATTTGTCTCAGTCTTGTCAAAAGAGACAAAATTCGTACAGCATTTTCGCCGGATTTAAATATTCCGTCAATTTCTTTTCTTGCTTCATTCAAAAATGCTGCATATATATCGCGTTGTTCATCTTCAAAATCGGAATATACCGTGTTTTCAATTTTTTCGGGAAGCTCCGATAAAACATCTTTTTTCATTCTGCGCAGGATAAAAGGTCTTACTTTATTTCTCAAATCGTCAAGCGCGGGAGTTTCTTTTTCATATCGTGCGGCAAAATCCTTGTGTGTTGAAAGATAACCGGGCATGACGAAGTCAAAAATTGACCAAAGCTCCGACAGAGAATTTTCTATAGGGGTGCCGGTTAATGCAAAATATCTTTCGGCATTTATTTTTTTTACCGCCTGCGCATTTTTTGTTTTTGCATTCTTTATATACTGCGCTTCATCTATAAAACAATAAGAAAATTTCAGATTTTCATATTCATCGGAATCTCTTTTTAAAAGTGCGTATGAGGTAATTATAAATGTACAGCTTTCTGTATTTTGCAGGGCATTTTCGCGTGCTTCCTTTGTACCGTCTATAATTTTTGCGTTAACTTCCGGTGCAAACCTGTTGATTTCACTCAGCCAGTTATAGGTGAGCGAACTCGGTACTACTATAAGAGCAGGCAGTGCCGGTTGCTCACTGACGATAAATGCTATAACCTGCAGCGTTTTTCCAAGTCCCATATCGTCGGCAAGTATACCGCCGAGTCCAAGCCTTGAAAGCTGACCAAACCAGTTAACGCCCTTTTTTTGATAGCCGCGCAGAGTATTTTTCAAGTAACTCGGAATTTTCATTTTTGTATTCATGGCTTTGGAAATCATATCCGAAAAACTTTTTTCCGATTTCACATATTCCTTAGACTGCGACGCAAGGTAAAGAGAATAGTATTTGGAAATTCTGTGTATACCTTTTATATGCCCCGGAGAAATGCGGCAAAGGTCGGCAGCGGGACCTAATTCTTCAGCACTGTTTTTTAAGTTGACAAAAGCTCCGTTTTTTAGCCGAAAATACTCACTGTTTGAATAAAAGGCATTGAGCAGCGCGGAGAGTTCTTCTTCCGAAAGGCTGCTTTCAACCGAATATTCCAAAAGATCATTATTTTCGTTATATCCTACGGAAGCGGATATTTTCGGCAAAGATGAACTTATAAGCTTTGTAAATTCATCGCTTTCCATAAGCTCGGCATAATCGGACAGCTCTGGTATTATATTTGTAAGAAAATCAAATATTTTCTCTTCGTCATAGAGTATAAAAATGCCGTTACATGCGTGAAATCTTTTAAAATATGAAAGTATCTGATTTTCGGATTCCGTGTCGCGGACAAGGATTCTGTCCGTTTCAGCAATATCTTTGTGCAGCGTAACAGCTATATTCCCGTAAAAAGCTTTAATAACTGCCGAAATTCCCTCGTTAAATGTATCAAGATATATTTTGAATTTCGGTTTCTCGTTGATTATCAGTTCATCGGTGTTGTAACAAACAACGCCTTGCTTGGATTTTATATTGGGCAGCACCTTTGCAGCAAAATCAACGCTTGCCTCGCCCGAAAACTCCAGCTGAGTTCGGTGGCACATAATCATACTTCTGTAAAAAGGCATAAACCATTGCCGCCATTCCTCTGTTGTAAAAAATATTTTTCCTTCAAAAAAGAATATGCTTCCGTCCGGAATAAGGGCAATGCCGCTTTCGGTCAAGGAAACGGTTATACTTTTCTCCATTGCGGTTACATCAAGCAAAATATCGGGATTTTCGTGCATAATCGGCGGATTTGAATACGGCGTACCGTCAATTATATATTGGCAATCCGTTTCTGAAGCATATTTAAAAAGTTCAAACGCAGTTGCCTCGCCGAATGATATTTCACGCTGCTGCGGCAGGTAAAAAGTGCTGTCGGATATTTTATTTTCATACACTTGTTTAAATAACTTTATTATTGCTTCCGATGCGTAATCAAATCTGCATCTGCGCGGAGAAAATACAGCCGTTTTTGAAAGCTTATACTCTTTGTTTTTACACAAGGCGTCAATAAATTGCTCGGCGGGAGTCGGTATTGACAGTCCGTGAGGAGGACACACCGAGAAAAAAGCCGAGTAGCAGGTTTTTGTACCGACCGGAGTTATTCTGAAGGTTAAGTTTAAGTGATAAATTTCGGTCTCGAATGCGTTAAATTCATTGCATAACAGTGCGGCGAGACGGTCATTTTCATTTTCGCCGGCAGATGAGGCGAGTTCTGTTTGCCTTGTTTTTAATGCGGCGATAATGTGCTTGCAGGTAAACCCCATAGTCTTATAGTACGGGCATGTGCATAACGAATCCGTGATTGTATTTCCGTCAAACTTTATATGAACACTGTAGCGGCTGCTACCGTCAACCGTGGCGGAAAGCTCTTCGGGGGTGCGTACTTTCAGATGTACTCTGCCCTCTTTGTAATACTCACAGCCTCTTTTATAAATTGTCGGGGAGCATATTTTTTTAATTTCACTGTCTTTAATTTCCATTGTTCCGCCTCCCGTTTTTTTAATTATATTCAGATTATATATAATCAATTTGCCGTATTATGAAAAATTTATATTTTGCACTTTGACCGTATTGCTGTTTATCCTTTTATTATAGCAGACTTTTTTTATTTTTTCAATATTTTTAAAAAAAATAATTGCAATATAGAAGATTTTATACCATAAAAACACTCATTTCAAATTTTTTGCTTGACAAAACGGAGTGCATATGATACAATCAAAATGAGAGAATTTCTGCGAGGGAATATTCTTACGTGTATCTAATACACTCTAACCCTGTATCGTTTGCAGACGGTATGGGGTTATTTTTTTTCAGATAGAATTATTTAAAGCATTGAAAGAAAATCATCAAGGTCAATTCGAGCCATGGAAAGTATACTTTTTAGTGTTTACTTACTTGACTATGGTCAAAAAAATTTATATCATGTTTTTACGCCAATTTTCGTGTTGAATTTCGTGTTGAATATTTTTATAAAACCGTGTTTTGGAAAATAAAATTGCAATTTGAAATATAAAATACTATCCGCAAAATCGCAGTAAAACACTATTAAAACAAAAAAGCCGCTTCAAAAGCGGCTTTATAAAATGG
>CAKSJU010000105.1 GCA_934463455.1 uncultured Clostridia bacterium
AGTGCAGCCTTTAATTCATCAACAGTGATTGAATCGGCATCTTCAAGGAATTTTTCCAAAAGCTCCTCATCTGTTTCACAAATAGCTTCAATCATCTGTTCACGATATTCATTTGCTTTATCAAGCATATCAGCAGGAATATCTTCAATTCTGACATCATTTCCGAGGTCATCATAATAAACTTCGGCTTTCATTGTCATAAGGTCGATAATTCCTTTAAATGTTTCCTCAGCGCCTATAGGAAGCTGAATGGGCACACCGTTTGCATGCAGTCTTTCATGCACCATGTCAACAACTCTGTAAAAATCCGCACCCATGATATCCATTTTATTAACGTATATCATTCTCGGTACATTATATTCATCAGCCTGTCTCCATACTGTTTCGGACTGCGGCTCAACGCCGCCCTTTGCGCACATAACGGTAACAGAACCGTCAAGCACCTTAAGTGAACGCTGAACTTCAACAGTAAAGTCAACGTGTCCCGGGGTGTCGATGATGTTAATTCTGTGCTTTATTCCGCTCTTATAGCCTTCCTTCTTTGTCCAGAAGCATGTTGTTGCGGCAGATGTAATTGTAATACCGCGCTCCTGCTCCTGAGCCATCCAGTCCATTGTTGCGGCTCCGTCATGAGTTTCGCCGATTTTATGGTTAATACCCGTATAATACAAAATTCTTTCTGTAGTTGTGGTTTTACCGGCATCTATGTGAGCCATGATACCGATATTTCTGGTATTGTCAAGTGAAATTTCTCTTGCCAAAATTCTTCCTCCTTTCCCACGTTTTCTAAAACGAAGTAAAAAATTATAAAACTATGCGATTTTAAGACTACCAACGATAATGTGCGAAAGCTCTGTTTGCTTCAGCCATTTTGTGAGTATCTTCACGCTTTTTAACTGAACCGCCGGTTCCGTTAAGCGCGTCCAAAAGCTCGTTTGCAAGTCTTTCTTTCATGGTCTTTTCGTTACGCTCTCTCGAATAACGAGTAAGCCATCTCAAACCTAAGGTTTGTCTTCTTTCGGGGCGAACCTCCATAGGTACCTGATATGTTGCACCGCCGACTCTTCTTGCCTTTACTTCAAGTACGGGCATTATAGCGTCGAGTGCTTCTTCAAATACTTCCAACGGCTCACGTCCGGTCTTTTCTTTTATGATGTCGAACGCATCATAAACAATTCTCTGAGCAACACCCTTTTTTCCGTCCAGCATTATGTTGTTGATAAGCTTTGTAACAACAACGCTGTTGTAAATAGGATCCGCGAGAACCTCTCTTTTTGCGATATAACCTCTTCTTGGCACGTTACTTCCCTCCTTCATAATGATTGGCAAATTAATTGCTTTTTTAATGAATATCACCGGTACTCTGAGCTTATTGTTTCAAAGCTCCGTCTGTGCGTATACGATTTATAACTGAATATAACCCGATATGCACTAATTCATGTGATACATTTTGCCGAAAGCTTATTTTTTCTTATCAGCTTTAGGCTTCTTTGCGCCGTACTTTGAACGGCTCTGCATTCTGTTTGCAACACCTTGCGTATCGAGTGTACCTCTTATGATATGGTATCTGGTACCCGGAAGGTCTTTAACTCTTCCTCCTCTGATCATTACAACGCTGTGTTCCTGCAGATTGTGACCGATACCCGGAATGTAAGCAGTTACTTCAATACCGTTGGTAAGCTTAACTCTGGCGATTTTACGCAGAGCAGAGTTAGGTTTTTTCGGAGTTGCTGTTCTTACTGCCGTACATACGCCTCTCTTTTGCGGAGAGCTGTGGTCGTTAGTCTTCTTCTTCAAAGAGTTAAGGCTCTTTTGAAGTGCAGGAGCTGTTGACTTCTTAACAGAAGTTTGTCTGCCCTTTCTGACCAATTGATTGAATGTTGGCATACCGTGTTACACCTCTCTTTCTTAATTAACAAGTATATATGTCATACGCATAAATGCGGTACAACCTAAAGCATAATTGCGGCACAGGACGCGCCGACATCTATTCCGCAGGCTTTGCCGAGTTCCTTCATTGTCGGAACATATTCAAAAGGCACACCCGCCTTTTGTGCCGCACCCGTAAGCCTTTCCTTAAAGCTTTCGTCGCAGTCTTCGGCAACAAATACCTTTGCGGCTTTATTTTCGGAAATCAAATTCATAACTTCTTTAAAGCCTGTCTTTATCTTGTTTTTCTCAAACTCGTTAAACATAATTCTTTCCGAAATCCTTTCTGCATATTTTTCCTCATTCTACAGTCCAGTATATATGATTATATCAAATATTCGGTATATCTGTCAAGTATTTTACAAAATTTTATCAAAAAATTATGCTGAAATACTTATTAAAATATGTTCTTTCTCTGTGCACATTGTCCCTTTAGCGGTCTTACTTGATTTTTGTCCGTTACCGTTTTTTTCTTTTTTAAATTGCATCCCGAAAAAAATTGTTTAATTTTTCTTTATTTTTAACAAAAATTTCGGTAAATACTCCGAATTTTTAATAAATAGGGCAAAATGTTATAAAATTAACAAAATACTCTTGTATATTTTTGATTTTTGAGGTAAAATAAAGGTGATAAGTGTAAGAATAAATTCTTACTGCTTAAATATTAAATAAACCGGGAGGAAGTTAATCATGGCAGTTAAAGTTGCGATTAATGGATTTGGACGTATCGGACGTCTTGCATTCAGACAGATGTTCGGTGCAGAAGGCTATGAAGTTGTTGCAATCAACGACCTTACAAAGCCTTCAATGCTTGCTGATCTTCTTAAGTATGATACAGCACAAGGCGGTTACTGTGGTAAAATCGGTGAAAATCTTCACACTGTTGAAGCTGACGACGAAGCTAACACAATCACAGTTGACGGCAAAACACTTACAATTTACAAAGAGGCTGACGCTTCGAAGCTTCCCTGGGGAGAAATCGGCGTTGATGTAGTTCTCGAGTGTACAGGTTTCTACTGCTCAAAAGATAAGAGCCAGGCTCATATCGATGCAGGTGCAAAGAAAGTTGTTATTTCCGCTCCGGCAGGAAAAGACCTTAAAACAATCGTATTCTCGGTTAATGAGAATACTCTTACAGCTGATGACAAAATCATCTCGGCTGCTTCTTGTACAACAAACTGCTTAGCTCCTATGGCTAAAGCTCTTAACGACTATGCTCCCATTCAATCGGGTATCATGTCTACAATTCACGCTTACACAGGCGACCAGATGATTCTTGACGGTCCGCACAGAAAAGGCGATTTGAGACGTGCAAGAGCAGGTGCTGCAAACATAGTTCCTAACTCGACAGGTGCTGCAAAAGCTATCGGTCTTGTTATCCCCGAACTCAACGGCAAACTTATCGGCTCGGCACAGAGAGTTCCTGTACCTACAGGTTCAACAACTATTCTTACAGCTGTTGTTAAAGGTAAGGATGTAACCGCTGACGGAATTAATGCAGCTATGAAAGCAGCAGCTTCCGAATCATTCGGCTACAACACAGATCCTATCGTTTCTTCAGACGTTATCGGTATGAGATACGGCTCATTGTTCGATGCAACTCAGACAATGGTTAGCCAAATCGCTGACGATTTGTATGAAGTTCAGGTTGTTTCGTGGTATGACAATGAAAACTCATACACAAGCCAGATGGTAAGAACAATCAAATATTTTGCTGAATTGAACTAATTTAACAAAAATAAATCATAACCACCGGTAAACCGGTGGTTTGCACAGCCCCTATAAGGGGCTATTACAGGCTCAGCCTCTCTAAGAGGCACTGAAAATTTGACACCGCATTACTATTACAGGCAGCCGCTCACGTGCGGCTGTTTGTTTTTGCCTACTTTTTCTTGCTACCCGTAAACGGGTCTGTAAATTCTTTTATGCTTATCTGATCACTCGCATAATCTTCCAATTGATTTCTGATATACTCGGATATTATCTTTTTATTCTTTCCTACTGTATCTACATAATATCCTCTACACCAAAAATTCCTCGATCCATATTTATATTTCAAATTGGCATGCCGGTCAAATATCATTAGTGAACTTTTTCTCTTGAGAAATCCCATAAACTGTGCTATACTTATATATGGCGGTATACTTACTAACATATGTATGTGATCCGGGCAAGCTTCTGCTTCTATTATTTCTACTCCCTTTTGTTCGCAGAGCTTTCTTATGATTTCTCCTATGTCTTTTTTTAACTGACCATATATTTCTTTTTGCCTAAATTTTGGTGCAAACACTATGTGATATTGACATCTGTAACTTGAATGCGCTGTATGCTTTATCTCGTTGTTTGTCTTTTTGAACATCGTTTAAAACCTCCTCGATATTTTAGTAATGCGGTCGCCAAACCATTTACTATTATATCACAGGAGGTTTTATTTACATATACTAAAGTTTTTATCTTCCCCCATTAGAACCGGGGGGGTTTTTCCACGTCTAAAGACACCAAAAATGCCGCACGGAAAACCTTTTCCGCGCGGTGTTTTTTTCGGCAGAATATCAGTGCGGATATTACAGCGATGCTATACGCCTTCCGTATTCGCTCGGAGCCGTACATGCGTATCTTTTAAATACAGACGAAAAATATCCCGCGTCCTCAAATCCGCAAAGACGCGCCACCTCCGCCACCGAATAAAATCCGCTCTCGAGCATTTTTTTTGCAGCTTCCACGCGAAGATATATAATATATTTTATAGGAGACATTCCAAGCTCTTTTTTTATCAGCTTTCTCAAATATGCCTCGCTTATTCCGACATGCTCTGCCACATCGGCAACCGTCAAATCAGAACAAAGACAATTGGTTTTTATAAAGCTTATCGCCTTGCCGATTTTATTCCCCTCTTCCGATTGCGAAAATTCGGCAAGCCTTGAAAAAAGCATATATATCATTGAAAGCGCCTTAAATTTGTTGCGCGCAGACCCCGAAAGCCACAGTTCGGATATTACTTTAAACGTTTTGGCATACTCACCGTTTTCGGAAATTATTTCAATCTCGTCGCTTCGACAACAGTTCTCTTTAAAATGTATCGGCATCAAAAGGTTGTTTTCCGAATATTGATAATACTCTATATTTTCGGGAATGTAAATCAGATTGTTTTTTGAAATTTTATAGGTTGTCCCCTTATAAATAATTTCGGTTTTTCCGCAAAAATGAAAGCTCAAAACAGAAAAATTTCTTTTCGGAGAATACCAGCTTTTATTTTCACGATACACCTTATAAACTCCGATTATCTCGGGCATCAAATCATCATCGGCAAAATACATCCTGTTAATGCCTCCTTTCCTTTTCAATGTTATTATAATATATTATTCGGAAATACACAATAGTTTGTTTCGAAATTTAATAGTATAATATCGTTTTTTATATTTACTTTTTCCTTATCGATATATATAATTAATATAGTTTAGATTTTTGGGAGGAATTTGTAAAATGGATAAACACATAATTATGTATCAGTTATTTTTAAGAATGTTCACCAAAGACGGAACTCTCAAGGCAGCAGAGGAACGACTTTCCGAGGTAAAAAATACAGGGGCTAATGTCCTGTATCTATGCCTGTTTTTTACTTCGGACGAAAGTCCGGACGGCTGGAGCGAACGTCAGGTAAAAAGCGGCATGAATAATCCTAAAAATCCATATCGAATTAAGGATTATTACAATGTCGATCCGGAGTACGGAACAGCCGCTGATTTAAAAAGCTTTGTAAAAAAAGCTCACTCTTTAGGCATGAAGGTATTATTTGATTTAGTTTACATGCACTGCGGTCCGCAGGCGGAATTTATAACTACAAATCCCGATTTTGTCGAACGCACCGAAAACGGCGAAATTGTATATAACCACTACCATTTTCCCGTAATTAATTTCAAAAGTCATGCTTTGAGAGAATATCTTTTTTCCAACATGGAATATCTAATCAAGGAATTTGACGCAGACGGCTTCAGATGTGATGTCGGTGATGCTATTCCGTTGGATTTTTGGAAAGAAGCAAAACAGCACATCAAAAAATGCAAATCGGATATAATCATGCTGAACGAAGGTATGAATTCCGATTATTTATCCGTCTTTGATTTAAATTACAGTATTCCCTTTAATTCCGCAGCAGCCGAAGCCTATACCAAAGGAGAGTCTGCCGAAAAAATTAAAAATACTCATATTGAATGGACGCAGAAAAACGGCGGAGAAGGAAGATGTATATATTATTTGGACAACCACGATACCGCAAGCGACTGCTATTATGACAGATACGAAAAGCTTCTCGGATCACAGGGAATGGAAAATGTCTTATTCATGATTTATACACTTGACGGAATTCCCATGCTCTACAACGGAAATGAAGTTTGCGATATCTCAAGGCACAGTCTTTGGTCAAACAAGGAATACGGTGGATTGCATATAAATTGGAATAACGAAGCCTCAGCACACCAACGACTTGATTTTTTAGAAAAGATGACAAAAATAAGATTAAATTCCGAAGCACTGTGCTGCGGAAAGCTTACTTGGCTCGATACGGATAATAATAAAAATATCCTCGCATACATAAGGGAATCTAACAATGAACGTTTTGCGGTAATAATAAATATCCGAAACAGCGTTCAAAATGTCAGCATACCGTTGCGCCTGCAAGGCGAGGTCATAATCGGCAAGGGAATTTCTCAGCATTTCGAAGAAAAACAATTAGTTGTATCCGCAAAGCCATACGCATATGAACTGATTAAACTTAACGATTGATCAGATTGCAAATATAATATTTGTTATATTCAAAAAGGAAACCGAGACTTTGCCAAAACGGCAAAATCTCGGGGCAATCCCTCATTTTGTGTAAACCTCAAATTTGGCTCCAAAATGATAATATAATCTAATTAGTTTTTGTGGGCTGAGAGCCGGATTTCGGCTTTCAGCCCTTAGTTATAATATAGCGTAAAATTGCTGGCATGTCAAGGGCGCCCTCGCAAGAGGGCGTTTATTTCACCCTTGATTTGACGGCTATTTTATGCTACTGCGGTAATCTATCGGCAAAGAATATTTCAAGCTGTGAGTGGATTTGTCCCCAATCTTTGCGCTTGCCTGTCCATTTTTTCGTAATGTCTATCATTGCAAGATATAGCATTTTTAAAAGACTGTCGTCTGTCGGAAAAACACTTTTGTTTTTCGTTAC
>CAKSJU010000106.1 GCA_934463455.1 uncultured Clostridia bacterium
TTTTTTTCATAATGATACATATTTTAAAATTCCTTTTCGGCAAATGCCGCTTTCAGAGTTATTGCATTGTCTATTTTCCCACGCAAAAATTATGGAATATGGAGTCCACAATATCTTCCGAAACCGTCTCTCCCGTTATTTCGCCGAGCGAGTCTATTGCAATATTCAAATCTATTGTCGCAAGGTCGGTCGGCTCTCCCGAAAGCAAAGTTTTTTCCATTCTTCCAAGCGCATCCTTCGCACGGGTAAGCGCGGCAACGTGGCGCATGTTGGTTATTACACAGGCATCATTCTGCCCTATTTCTCCGAGATTATATTTTTCCTTTAACAGCTGCGACAGCTCGCCTATCCCCGCCCCGGTTTTTGCCGAAATTTTTATTATCGGCTCATTCTGCGGCAATTCATATTCAAATCCGCACTCGCAAATATCCGATTTATTAACCAGTATTATTCTGTTTCTGCTCTCGGTATCCTCCAAAATTTCACAATCGGTTTCGGTAAGCCCCTCTTCACTGTCGAGGATTACCAGTACCAAATCCGCCTCTTCTATTGAGCGGAGAGATTTTTGCACGCCTATTTTTTCCACAGCGTCATCGGTTTTGCGTATTCCCGCAGTATCCAGAAGCTTCAGCATAACTCCGTCCAAATTGACCGTTTCCCGGATTACATCTCTTGTTGTTCCGGCAATTTCCGTGACAATCGCTCTTTCTTCATGCGCCAGGCAATTTAAAAGCGATGACTTACCCACGTTTGGCTTGCCGACTATCGCCGTCAAAATCCCCTCCGTTATCACTCTGCCGCTTTGTGACGTTGCCAAAAGCGACGCTACACTTTCCTTTTCAACCAAAATTTTAGCCAAAATTTCGTCATTCGTCACTTCGTCAAGTTCCTCATCCGGATAATCTATCGAAACCTGAATTGACGCAGCAAGCGCAACAAGACGTTTTCTTATATCTTCTATTCCGCGAAAGAGCGTACCCTCCGCCTGTGCAAGCGCATTCTTTGCGGCAAGCTCGGTTTTTGCATTAATTATGTCAATAACCGCTTCCGCGCGTGAAAGGTCAATTCTTCCGTTTAAAAAAGCCCGTTTCGTAAATTCTCCGCCTTCAGCCGGATAGGCTCCCGCGCGGATAATCTCACGGAGAACGGCATTTGAAGCCCTCATTCCGCCATGAGTGCTTATTTCCACAACATCCTCTCGCGTAAAGGTATTCGGTGCACGCATAACCATTGCAAGCACTTCGTCCACCTTTTGCCCGCTTTCGTCAATAATAAAGCCGTAATGTACGGTATGAGTTTTCGCCGACGCCAACGGAGCTTTTCCTTTAAAAATCTTATCCGCGATTTCTATTGCGTCCTTTCCGCTCATTCTTATAACAGCAATTCCTCCTATTCCCCGAGGGGTGGAAATTGCCGCAATCGTTTTTTCTCTCACAGCAACCGGCTCCTTTCACGCTTTATTTTACGCTCTTATTTTCCGCTATAAGCTTCTTAAGTTCTTTCATGAATGTTTCTATGTCCGAAAAATGCTTGTGAACAGAGGCAAAACGCACATATGCAACCTCGTCAACCTCTTTTAAATGCTTCATAACCTTTTCGCCTATTTCGGTACTCGGCACTTCTTTTTCCATTGATTGATACAATTCACTTTCTATATCATCCGCAATTTTCTCCATTTGCGCAAGAGTTACGGGACGTTTTTCACACGCGCGTATTATGCCTCTGAGCACTTTGGAACGGTCATATGCCTGCCGTGAATTATCCGCTTTTACTACAGCAATCGAAATTGTTTCAAGCGTTTCATAAGTGGTAAATCTTCTCCGGCAATCATTACATTCTCTTCTTCTGCGGATGGCGGTATTATCCTCTGCCGGTCTCGAATCTATTACTTTTCCGTCCTCCGAGCCGCAATATGGACATTTCATATCAATCAGTCCTTTCATTATAACCTTAGATGTCCTCCGCCTCCAAAGCGGGAGCGATGTAAAACATCAATGTACACTTTTCTAATTTACATTATATATCATATTTCGGTAAAAATCAATATTTTAAATATTACGATTAGATAACAAAAAAACTACAAAAATTGCTAATTTTCAAGTAACGCGCCGAGTATTTCCTTTGCGGTTTTCGGATTTGCGGATTTCGGCATGCTTTTCATAAGCGCACCCATTAAAAAACCGAAACTCTTTTTGTTTCCGTTTTTATAATCTGCCACGGCTTTCGGATTTTCTTTTATGACCTTTTTTGCGGCAAGCTCTGTTTCCTCTTTGTTTTCTTCAAGTATCATATTTCCGCGCTGTGCAATTTCCTCCGGCTCACCGCAGGTTTTGAACATTTCCGTCATGATGTCCGATGCCGAATTTCTGCTTATTTTATTTTCACAAATCAGCTTTACCAAAGCTGCAAGCTTATCTGCCTCAAACGGTATTGCGCCGTCTCCCGCATTAAGTTCTCTGCTGAAGCTTCCGAGCATCAGCTTTGCCGTCTCGCGGAAATTTCCGCTCATTACCGCGGCAGCTTCATAATAATTACAAAATTCTCTGTCCTCCGCAATAAGCTCTGCATCGGTTTTCGGCACACCCTTTCGGACATATTCAAAAATTCTTTCGCGCGGCATTTTCGGCAATTGTTTCAAAATCTCTCCAATTTCCTCATCGGATAAAGCAACCGGCAAAATATCCGGCTCCGGAAAATATCTGTAATCATCGGCACCCTCCTTTGTGCGCATTGAAATTGTTTTTTCTCCGTCAAATCTTAAAGTCTCCCGTTTAACGCGCCCGCCGCTTTCAATAACCGAAATTTGTCTTGCTGCCTCATATTCAATCGCTTTTTTAATCGATTTATATGAATTAAGATTTTTAATTTCCGTTCGTGTCCCAAGCTCCGACGCCCCCTCCGGCATAACCGAAATGTTGACGTCTGCACGGATTGATCCCTGTTCAAGCCTTGCATCGCACACCTTTGCATATTTAAGCCGAAGTGCCGTTTCATGCACAAATTCGCAAACCTCTTCCGCACTCCCAAAATCCGGTTTTGTCACAATTTCAATCAGCGGTACGCCGCAACGGTTATAATCCGCCTTTGAAACCGCCCCCTCATGAATAAGCTTGCCCGCATCCTCCTCAAGATGTATTCGTTCTATTCTATAGCTTTTGTTCCCCGCTTCCGTCATGCCTTCCCCGCATATCGGATACTCAAACTGAGTTATCTGATACGCTTTCGGCAAATCAGGATAAAAATAATTTTTTCGGTCAAATGCCGAATAGTTATTGATTTTGCAACCAAGCGCTCCTCCCGCCAGTACGGCAAGCTTCACCGCTTCTTTATTAAGCCGCGGCAGACTTCCCGGCAAACCGCAGCAAATCGGGCAAATGCGTTCGTTTGCTCCTCCTCCGAAGCTGTTTTTGCAGGAACAGAAAATTTTTGATTTCGTCAAAAGCTCCGCATGTATTTCAAGTCCTATTACCGTTACATAATTCATAGCGTATCTTTTCCGCCCCTTTCTTTCTCAAACAAATCCGCGGCGGCGATTATGGTTTTTTCGTCAAACGCACGTCCCGTAAGGCTCATTCCTATAGGCATGCCTCTTTCGGAAAAGCCGCACGGCACGCTTATTGCAGGAAGTCCCGCAATTGAGGATATAACAGTATAAATATCATTTTTATAAACCTCCGACGGGCGGCAGACCCGTCCCGCTTTTTGCGGCAGGTTTGGTGCTGTAGGAGTAAGAATAAAGCCGCATTTTTCAAAAATTTCATCAAATTCTCTTTTTATCGCACTTTTCGCCGCCATCGCTTTTTTATAATATTTA
The DNA here is from genome assembly GCA_934463455.1 of uncultured Clostridia bacterium. Lineage (GTDB taxonomy): Bacteria > Bacillota > Clostridia > UBA1381 > UBA1381 > CAKSQL01. The sequence goes on from CAKSJU010000106.1 coordinate 3,815, forward strand.
TCGTAATATCCGCCGGAAAGGACATAATTCCCCAGCATAATCCGCTCCTTTACTTCTTTTGCAAATCCATCGGTACGAGAACGGCTCAAAATATCTTTAAAGCTTGTCCCGTTTTCCGCGCAGTATCCGAATTTTATTCCGTCGTAACGCGCAAGATTACTTGCAGCTTCGGCAGATGATATAATATAATATGCTGAAACGGCATATTCCAGCGATGGAATTGAAACCTCCGTGAGTACTGCGCCGTTTGACTCATAAAAGCTTGCTGCCCTCATACAGGCATTTTTTATTTCATCCGAAACGTTTTCCGCAAAAAATTCTTTTGGAATACCTATTTTCATTCCCGCAATGCTCTTTCCTACAAGAGAAAGAAAATCCGTATCTTCCCGTTTTGCACAGGTTGCGTCTTTTTTGTCTGCTCCCGAAATTACTCCGAGCATATATCCCGCATCCCCGGCTGTTTTCGAAATAACTCCTATTCTGTCCAGACTTGAAGCAAATGCAATAAGTCCGTATCTCGATACTCTCCCATAGGTTGGATTAAGTCCGACAACACCGCAAAATGCCGCCGGCAGTCTGACTGAGCCTCCTGTATCGCTGCCCAATGCCGCGACACACAAATCCGCCGAAACCGCCGCTGCCGCCCCTGCGGACGAGCCGCCGGCAGCAAGCTCGGGATTATACGGATTTTTCACGGCATTAAAATATGAATTAACCCCCTCTGAGCCCATAGCAAATTCATCCATATTGGTTTTTCCCAAAAGCACCGCTCCGTTTTTCAAAAGCCTGTCCGCCGCTGTCGCATCGTAGGGCGGTACAAAATCTTTAAGCATTTTTGACGCACAGGTTGTCCTTATTCCCTTTGTACAGATATTATCCTTTATCGAAACAGGTATTCCCGAAAGCGGCATACTTTTTCCCGAATCAATTGCAGTCTGTGCCTCTTCGGCGCATTTTAAGGCATAATCCTCACACACTGTGATAAAGCTGTTAAGCTTTTCATCCTTTTGCTTTATTCTGTCAAGATACTCACGGCACAGCTCCTTTGCACCTATTTCCTTATTATCCAGTTTTTTTCTCAATTCCCGAAGCATACTGTCCACCTCACATGATTTTCGGAAACTCAAAGCCCGTTTTTGAATTTCTCATAATGTCTTTTCCGTCAAATTCATGCTCGGGAGCATCATCGCGAAGTTCCCCGTATTTTTCCGCTTCGGCACGCTCGCATACCAAATTGATATCTGCCGAATTAATTTTATCCGCAAAGGCAATAATATCTTCCATATCTTTTGCGAACATTTCAATTTCATCTTTTGATAAATCAAAACCCGAAAGCCGTGCCAAATACTCTGTTCTTTCAATATTCGTCATACTTTTCCTCCGAAAGAGGATGCCGAAATGATACGGAGACGAAAAAAATGTACGGTGCATTTCTTTCGCCCCCAAAACATCCTCCGTATTAAGTTAAGTATATCACACAGCTTTTATTTTTTCAACATTTTTTTGCCGGAATAATAAGACGCTGACCTACAGATATATTATTTCTGTCGGATATGGAATTAAATTCGGCAATATCTTCCACCGAGACACAATATTCTTTTGCTATTTTCCAGAGAGTATCGCCCGGCTGAACAAAATAGATAACAATTCCTTTTTTCTTATCTTTCGGAATTTCTTCATTCACCGCATCACTTATAAGCATAAGAGTACGTTTTTCGAGCAGCTTTGCGCATATGGAGAGTATACAGCGTATTTCCACCTCTCCGGCAACATTCAAATGATAATTTACATGGCATATTTCCGCGTCAATGCACGATTCCATTCCCGGTCTCGCCTCGGGGCAATCCAGAAGATATTCAAACGGAATATCCTTTTTAAAGCTGCAAAGAGATGTACTCGGGTCATCGCTGATATACAAAATATAAGTTTCGGCTCTTCCCTCAACAGCAAGCTTCCCGTCCCGTACCTCCGATTTTGTAACAACCGCTTTTGAGACCGTGTCATATATTGCTTTAATTCCCGGCGCATCCGGCGAAAGAGCTGCTGAATCGCGCAAGGTATTCTGTGTCGAAATTGAAGCGGCAACGGTATTTATTTCGGTTTCCGTATATGTAAGCTTTGTTTTGCTGCCCGGTAAAAAACAATCCTTTATTATTTCGAAATTTTCTTTCTGCTCCGACCGCATTTCCGCCGCGACAACCATTTCAAAATTTATTATACGCATGTCGCCGTCGCTGTCCGCCGACGTTTCATAAGAATAATCGCAAATGCGCAGGTTTATATCGCATGTATTCTCCTCCCCCAAATCCGGAAAATCAAAAACCTCGGTAAACGGCAGCTCCGCGTCGGTATATTCAATACAGTCATTTGTGTCCGTATATAATATATGCACTCCGAGTGTGCCTTTTAAAACAAGCTTTTCGGTAAGAGATTTCAGTTCTTTATCGCATATTCTGAAATCTATTCTCAAAATTTCGCCGATTGAAGATTTGCCGCTCGGGATTTCAATTGAATCTCTTATTAAAAATTCCTCATCATGCATGCCCAAAAGCGTATTCAGTTCCATTTCCCCGGTACATACTTCAGCACCTTCTTCCGCTCTTGACGCAAATTCGGGCATACGCGTGCATATCACTTCGCAGCATATAACAGTTGCCGCTCTCAAGCTGATTTTGCGGGAATTGATAACGTGAAAATCCACTTTTCCTATATCGGAATTTACCGAAGCATAACAATCTTCTCCTATATTCGGGTTGTCTATTCTGTGCGAAAAATCCACCGAGGTATGTATTGACTGCGGAACAAGCGTGTCTCCCTCCGGCAGATAAAGTACGGTAAAATTCACCTTACCGCTCACCGTCAGCTTACCGTCGGCAATACTCTTTGACGAAATGCACGACACCGCGTCCACCTGCAAAATTTTCATAATATCCGGTCTGACGTCCGGCACTATCAAATCACCGTCCGCAGTTACTTCAAAGCTGTCGGAAAAAACAATTTCGCCGATTGACACTTTTTCTTTTATAAGTTCCATAATTATTCATTCCTTTCCGTAATTGGTATAAAAAA
>CAKSJU010000107.1 GCA_934463455.1 uncultured Clostridia bacterium
GAAAATATAAAAAAGGGTACTAAAGTCGGATTTTTTCAGGGAATACTTTTCCTCATGCCGTTTCTTACAGCCTCCGTTGTTTTTGCAAAACAGTTTTGTTACTTATTTTTACCCTCGGGAAGTACAGGCGATGTGCTTGATATGTCGGTTACATTCCTAAGATACTTTATGCCTTTTATAGTATTCAATGTTGTAAACAATCTGTTTCACGCATTCTTTCGCGGCGTTGCGGCAATGCGTTTTCTTGTAATCGCAACGCTGGTAGGCTCGGTATCGAGAATTATTGCATCATATGTTTCAATAAAATACTTTGCGATGAACGGGGTATATATCGGCTGGGCAGTATCATGGATTGTCGAGTGTATCTTCTCACTGACCGTTTATTTTACAGGCTTGTGGAAGTCTGATGAAATAAAGAATTTTGAATTAAGAAAAGAAGCAGCATTAAACCACAGCGCAAAGCAAAGAGCACTGTTCCGATTTAAAAAGGATAATTAATTTCAGAAAAACATACCCCCGGAGGATGCTTTTTTCATCCTCCGGGGGCTTTTTATTCCGGTATGTAACATTCATACCGGGATTCGTTTGTATATTTCATACGCTTTCTTATACCTCCGCTTCTCTGTCAGACGTCAGTATTTGCCAAGCCCAAAGCTCACCAAAAGAGCTTCGTTTACCTCGGACATAAGTCTTTCGTCCAAATGCCCTATTTTTTCGCGTAAGCGTTTTTTGTCAATAGTTCTTATTTGTTCCAAAAGAATAACCGAATCTTTGTTAAGACCGTATTCTTTCGCGGCAAGCTCAATATGCGTAGGCATTTTCGCTTTATTAATCTGCGAGGTAATGGCTGCCGCTATTACCGTTGGGCTGTATTTATTTCCGACATCGTTTTGAACAATCAGAACCGGTCTGATGCCGCCCTGCTCACTGCCTACAACAGGACTTAAATCGGCGTAATAAATATCTCCTCTTTTTACAATCACCACTATTCACACTCCGTCAGTTTTCCCTCGTAATTCGATAATGCTTCATTATCGGAGGTCAAACTTATTTCTGCTAACGAAAGATTTATCAAAGCCATCTCATCATAGCCTTTCTTCAGTTTGTATTTAAAAAGCAAATTCGAAAATACGGATTTGTTTTTTTCCGCGTCAACCAAAGTCAGCTTAAACAAGACCTTTTTTAGTTGTGACAAAGTAATCAGGCCCCCCGTTTTTATATTCGGTTTAAATCTGAGCAACGCTCCTGCTTTGATTGCAAAGAGCAGAGCCTCAGGCAGATTACAACCTGTGCAGAGTGAGCATCAAGCTCCCCGGAATTTCAGTAGAATTACCGAAATGAGCCACACAACAAAGGTGGGAAACATCTGCAAGGTTATAAAAATCATATCCTATTAAGATAATTAAGTGTTTTCACCGCCTTCCCGTTTTTAATATAAATACGCGGTATACGTTTTGAAATCATGCACACAATTTCATAGTTAACAGAACCAATCCATTCGGCAAGATTATCGGCTGTCACGGCACCGGCACCAAAAACAATTACTTCGTCACCTGTATTTATATTATTGACAGATGTTACGTCAATCATACATTGATCCATACAAATTCTGCCGATAACGGGAACAGGAGTATTTTTTGCTATCATTTCGGCACTGCCGGATAAAAGCCTTGTATATCCGTCGGCATAACCAATCGGAACTGTAGCTATTTTTGTGTCATGATTGGTTATGTATGTTTTTCCGTAGCTTATGCCGCAGCCTGCACCGAGAGTTTTTATCATTGTTATTCTCGATTTTAAAGTCATTACCGGTACAAGATTGATTTTTGATTTATCAACCTCCTCGGATGGATAAAGACCGTAGAGAATAATTCCTGCGCGCACCATATCAAGATGCGTTTGGGGATACATCATAATTGCTGCACTGTTTGCTATATGTTTTATCGGTATATGAAGTCCTTTTTCTTCAAGAATATCGCACACTTTCATAAATTTATCGAATTGCATCAGCGTATAGCTTTTATCATATTCGTCCGATGTGGAAAAATGCGAAAAAATCCCTTCGATTTTAATGTGCGGTAAAGCAGAAATCCACAGTATTTCGTCGGTCAGTGCGTCATCATCATTTCCCGCAACATATCCTATGCGGGACATACCGGTATCAAGCTTAATATGAATTTTTACATCTTTTTCGGAGTCTGCCGCTTTTTTTGAAATTGTTTCGGCAAATTCGCGGTTAAATACCGTCGGCATAAGCGAATAATCGATAATATCATCAATATCCTCATCGGAAGAAGCTCCGAGTATCAGTATAGGCAGAATAATTCCCGCACGGCGCAGCTGCTTGCCCTCATCCGCACAGGCAACCGCAAAATAGTCCGCACCGCTCTTTATAAGCGTTTTTGCAACCTCTTCCACTCCATGACCGTAAGCATCTGCTTTTACAACCGCAAGTATCTTTGAATTTGGATTTGTTATTTTTCTTATTTCTTTAAAATTATGTGTAAGGGCGTCGGTATCTATTTCCGCCCATGTTCTGCTCTGCATTTTCTAAAATCATTCCTTTTTTGTTTCAACAATGAAACTTATATATAGTATAACATATTTTCTTAATATTTGCTACCGGTAATATTTGAGATTGCACTGCAAATATTATCGCATATATCGAGAGCGGTAAGAGAAAGCCTGCCGAGCTTTTCCGCAGCAATATCCCCGGCAAGACCGTGAACATAAACCGCAAGCACAGCCGCCTCGGTTTCTTCCAATCCTGCCGCCGCAAAAGCAGCCGTCATACCCGCGAGCACATCCCCGCTCCCTCCGGTTGCCATGCCGGAATTTCCGCTTGTATTTATATACTGCCTGCCGTCGGGAGAGGTCACAATAGTATGATGACCTTTCAATATTAATGTAATTCCGTTTTCGGCCGCAAATTTTTTTGAAAGCTCAAGACGATTTTCAGATACTTCTTCCGTAGTTTTGCCGACAAGCCTTGCAAATTCCGCTTCATGCGGAGTAAATATAAGACTGCACCCGCAGGAAGCAAGCATATCCGGCATCTGAGAAACCGCATAAAGCGCGTCAGCATCAACCACCGTCGTAACACGCGAATACTTTAAAACCTCCGACACTAAAACGTTAACCTCTTCACTTCTTCCCAATCCCGGACCGAGAAGAAGAACATCGCTCTTTTCCGCACGGCATTTAATTTCATTAACCGCCTCACTTGACAGCATACCGTCCTTTTCGGGAAGCGGCAGTGTCATAGCCTCGGTCAGCTTGACCTCCATAATTTGATTCAGGCTCGCCGGAATACCGGCTGTAACAAGCCCTGCACCGCACTTTAATGCCGCCAAAGACGAAAGTGCGGGAGCTCCCGTCATACCTACCGACCCGCCCGCAACAAAGACTTTTCCGCAATCACCCTTATGCGCATTGTCGGCTCTTTTCGGCAAAAGCTTTTTTGCAAGAAATTTGTCTGCCGTATTTATATCTATTCCGCAATTTTTAATTATATAATCCGGAATTGAAATATCCGAAAAAATAATTTCCCCGACATATTCCGCTCCGGGATATAAAAACATTCCCCTTTTGTACGCAGCAAAGGTTACGGTCATATCCGCTTTTACCGCAACAGAGCAAACTCTTCCGTTATCGGAATCAATTCCGCTCGGAATATCCACCGAGAGCGTCTTTTTTGAATATATATTAATCGATTCGATTACATCAAATGCCGTTCCCGAAATCTCCCCGTGTATTCCCGTTCCGAAAATCGCATCAACAACCAAATCCTGTGCTGATATATAATATTCTGTCGGCGAGTCATCTGTGATTTCAATAATTTTAGCTCCCGTTTTTTCGAGAATATCATAATTTATTAATGCATCTTTTGAAAAATCACTGCCGAAAAGCAAAAAAACTTCAACCTCATAACCCTTATTATATAAGTGCCTTGCAATTGCCAATCCGTCTCCGCCGTTATTACCTTTGCCGCAAAAAATACCTATTTTCCGAACAGAAAGCTTTTTTATCTCATCGACACATGCAATTGCCGCATTTTCCATAAGAACAATGCTCGGTATTCCGCCCAAATCGGAAGCGGTACGGTCAATTTTTCTCATTTGTTCGGCTGTGCACACTTTCATAACTAAATCACGCCTTTCGAAATATTTATTTTTCGAGGATTACAAACGCCGCCGCATACTCTCTGCAATGTGACAAGGTAAGATGAATATTGCAGTCCGATGCAATTGCGGTATTATACGTTTTTATATACGGTTTCCCCTCGGAGGTATGATTCACTTCTATATCTTTTAAGGAAATTCCGCAAAGTCCCGTGCCGAAAGCCTTTGAACAGGCTTCTTTTGCTGCGAAAAATCCAGCCGCGGATTCTATATTTTTTTCAGATATATAATTCATTTCGGCATCCGTAAAACATTTTTTTGCAAACAGCGGATTTTTCATTGCTTTTTCTATTCGCGATATTTCTATAATATCGCAGCCAATCCCTACAATCATAATCTTGAAGTTTTCGGAGCCGCTTTTTTTATATACTCCTTAAGCTTATCGCACGGAAGTATGATAACTCTTGTCTTTTTTCCGCCGTCGGGAATAAAATCTACGAATACTCTCCCCTCGGCAGCCGAATTTCCCGATAAATCGTAAGTTTTTTCTATTCCGTGAACATTGCGAAATTCCGGCTCGGTAACATATGTGCATATTTCTATATTATGAAAATCAATCTCGATAACGCGCTTTCTGCGTGCTTTTCCGAGAATCTTATCTATGTCGAGACAATAATTCGTAAGCTCATATTCATATTCTATGTTAAGCGATTGAAGCAGCCGAAAAGCACCCCAGCCCGCAAGAACAACCAAAACGGAAGCAATCATTCCGAGGTTGTGCAAAAACATAATTATCAAAAACCATACAACAACAGTAGCAAGACAAAGTCCCGCCGCCTTAATGTAATCAAGAGCCTCTTTTTTCTTCGTCACCAATTGTTCAACATGAAAATCCATATCAATACTCCGTTCCGCCGCATATCCCCCGCGGCATAATCTGCTTATTTTATTTTTTTATCTTTTAATATATTGTACAAAGCTGCAAGAGATGCACCTCTGTGACTTACGCTGTTTTTTTCTTCAGGAGAAGCCTCGGCAAAGGTTTTTCCGAGCTTGTCCGAGACAAATACCGGGTCATATCCGAATCCGCCGCTTCCGAACGGCTCCTCGGCTATTGTCCCGTGAGTCTCGCCTATGGTCGTTATTTCTTCGCCGTCGGGAAAAATAAATGCTATTGCCGAGACAAATTTTGCTTTTCTGTTTGTTTTTCCTTTCAGCTCGGAAAGCAGTTTTTTTATTCTGTCGCCGTCTGTGGCATTTTCTCCCGCATACCGCGCGGAATACACTCCCGGGCGTCCGTCAAGCACTTCCACGCAAAGCCCGGAGTCATCAGCCATGACAGCTGCACCGTCTGCAAGCTCAGCTATGGCGCGTGCTTTTATGAGTGCATTTTCCGAAAAAGTTTTTCCGGTTTCCTCCGGCTCAACATCTATGCCGGCTTCATTTTGAGAAATAACTTCAAATCCGAGTTTGCCGAGAATTTCGCGAAATTCCCGAATTTTACCTTTATTGTGCGTTGCCGCTATAATTTTCATATATTCAGTCCTTTGTTAATTTGATTCATATAAATGCTCCAATATCGAGCATACTTCAACCTTTGACGGTACGCGCGGGTTTGTTGCCGTACATGCGTCGGCAAGAGCCTTTTCCGCCATAGAATTGATAGCGTTAAAATATGTGTTTCGGTCAATCCCGCACTGAGAAACCGAAAGCGGCATATTCATTTCCTTCATCATAAATTGAATCCAGTTCACAAGTGCGCGCACGGTAGTTATTTCATTAAAATTATTCAATCCGAGCAGCTTTGCGATATTCACATATTTTCTTACGGCAGGTAAATATTCGGCTCTGCTTTTTGAATGTATGTTAATATCCGAATTAAATTCAATAACATGCGGCAAAACCATTGCATTTGCCCGTCCGTGCGGAATGTGAAACTGTGCGCCTATCGCGTGCGCTATTCCATGATTTAATCCCAAGCCTGCCGAATTAAATGCCAATCCCGCAAGGCAGGATGCAACGTGCATCTTTTTTCTCGCATGCGTGTCATTGTTATCCAAAAAGGAGCGCAGTAAAAATACTCCGCATATTTCAATTGATTTTTCGGCAAGAGCTGCGGAAAACTCATTATTTTTTATGCTCACGTACGCCTCGATTGCATGAGTCAATACGTCCATGCCGGTATCCGCAGTAACCGTTGCCGGAACACTTTTTACAAGCTCGGCATCAAGTATCGCTTCATTTGGGAGCAAATTATCGGAAACAAGCGGGTATTTTATATTCTTATTTGTATCGGTGACAACGGCAAAGCTCGTTACTTCACTGCCCGTTCCGCTGGTAGTCGGTATGGCAATCAGCGATATTTCCTTATGACCCGTCGCCTGCACATACAATTCTTTTATTGCCTTTGCACTGTCCAGCGCACTTCCGCCTCCGATTGCGACTACCGCATCGGGTTTATATTCGGCAATTTTTTTAACGCCGAGTGTAATCTTTTCTATAGGCGGGTCGGGAACAACATCCGAAAATACATCAAATTCCGTATTGCCCTCATTAAGCCTGTAGGTTATCATCTGGAGCATACCGCTTTTAACAACAAACGGGTCGGTTATTATGAGTACACGTTTGTACGGAATTTCCGCAAGTCTGTCAAGAGCGTTATCTCCGAAATATATAGTGGTTTTTATATCAAAGCTGTTCATTTTTTCAAATCCTTACTTTTCTTTTGTTTTACAATCCGATGTGTTTTACTCCGA
>CAKSJU010000108.1 GCA_934463455.1 uncultured Clostridia bacterium
GCTTTTGAAGCGAATGAGGCAGATGTAATAAGCGGGAGCGTTTTGGATTTGACAAAAAATACTCCCAAAGGCAAAACTTTAATTCGTGATTATATTTCGCGCAATCTTACATTTTTAGGAATGAATGATGAAGAGGGGATTTTATCGCTTCCGGAGGTAAGGCGTGCAATAGCCTATCTTATTGACAAAAATGAGATAATCGAGAGGAATGTCTACGGAAGAGGAGAAGCGGTTGATGTTCCTATTTATCCCAAAGCGTGGTTTTATGATTCTGCATTAAGCTCGGTTGAGGTCGCGGCGGACGGGAGCTATTTGGAAAGCATATTAAACGAAAACGGCTGGTACAAAAAGGACGGGCTTTATACAAAGGACTTCGGAAGCTATGAAACCGAGCTTACATTGTCAGTTCTTGTCAATTCCGAAAATGAAGAAAAGACCTCTATTGCAAAAAGCATATCGAAAACGCTGGGGGATAACGGAATAACGGTGAGAGTAAAGGCGATACCGTATGAAAAATATTTGGGAAAAATAAAGGATAGAGATTTTTCAATGTTCATAGGCGAAATTGCAATGGATAAAAATATGGACCCTGCCGGACTCGTAAAAAGCGGAGAAAATTATTTCGGATATAAAAGTGAGGAAACCGACGATATATTAAATAAAATGTATGCTGCGAGAGGAACTGAAGAGGTTATTTCCAAGTTCGGAGAATTTGCGGGAGTTTTCTTGCGCGATATGCCGTTTGTTCCGCTGTTTTTCAGAAAAGACGCAATGGCATACGCTTCAAATCTGGCGGGATTCGGAATGCCGGATTATTACAGACCGTACAGAAATATTGAGAATTGGTATTTTTCTCAAAAAGTGGAGTTGAACGAGAAATGACAGATACGGATATAATCAGATATATAGCGGACAACACAGTTAAATTCAGTAAAAGACAAAAACAGCTTGCGGAATTTATTGTGCGGCATATAGATAAGGCTGCATATATGACAGCAAGGCAGCTTGCGGAGTCGGCACAGGTCAGCGAATCCACCGCGGTGAGATTTGCGGCAGAGCTTGGATTTTCAGGATTTCATGATTTTCAGAAGAGCTTGAAGGAGGCGGCGAGAAATCAGCTGAATTCTATACAGCGCATGGAAATCGCTACCGAAAGAATAGGAAATGACGAGGTCCTTTCATCTGTTCTTAAATCAGATGTTGAAAAGATTTTGTACACTCTTGAAGAAATTGACCGCAGACAGTTCAATGAAGCGGCGGACGCTCTTTTAAATGCGGAAAACATTTATATAACGGGAGTCAGAAGTGCGGCGGCTCTTGCCAATTTTACGGGTTTCTATTTTAATTTGCTTTTTGATAATGTTAAATTGATTAATACTACAGGAGCGGATGATATTTTTGAGCAGCTTCTCCGCATAGGCAAAAACGATGTTGTTTTGGGAATGAGCTTTCCGAGATACTCGAAAAATACGGTTGACGCGCTAAAATATGCCGCGCAGTGCGGTGCTTGCGTCATCGGAATAACAGATAATAAAAAATCTCCGATAGTTAAATATTCAAGATATTGTCTTATTGCCCGGAGTGATATGGATTCTTTTGTGGATTCGCTTGTGGCTCCTTTGAGTGTGGTCAACGCATTGATTGTTTCAATTGGAATGAAAAAGAAAAAAGAGGCAATGTCAACCTTTGAAAAGCTCGAAAAAATTTGGGCGGAATATGGAGTATATGATAAAGAATGAGTGAGAAAAAAACTGTTGCGGTAATAGGCGGCGGCGCGGCGGGACTTATGGCTTGCGGTACTGCCGCAAAGTATGCGGATAAGGTCGTTTTGATAGAAAAAAACAATATTTTGGCAAAAAAAGTCCGTATTACCGGTAAAGGGAGATGTAATATAACAAATTCTGCCGATGTTGAGGATATAATCCGAAATATTCCGACAAACGGAAAGTTTTTGTACAGTGCTTTGTACAGCTTCACGAACGAGGATACAATTACTTTTTTTGAAAATCTGGGAGTGAAAACGAAAACCGAACGCGGCGGGAGAGTATTTCCGGTTTCCGATTCGGCAAAGGATGTTGCGGAGGCACTGGCAAAATATGCAATACAGAAAAACGTAAAAAGAATATATGCCGAAGCTGTCGGAATAAAGACAGAAAACGGCAAAGTATTCGGCGTTGAGACAACAAAGGGGTTTGTGCGGGCTGACAAGGTGATACTTGCAAGCGGCGGAAAATCCTACCCCCTGACAGGCTCGGACGGCAGCGGATATAAAATGGCAAAACGTCTCGGACATACCGTAATTGAGCCGTATCCATCACTTGTACCGATTGAAACAAAGGAAAATTGGGTAAAGGATGTTATGGGATTGTCGCTTAAAAACGTAAGCCTTAAGCTGTATTCAAAAAAATTGGTGTACGAAGATTTCGGGGAGATGATTTTCACTCACTTCGGAATAAGCGGACCTATAGTGTTGTCTGCGTCGGCACATATAAAAAATACGGATAAAATCGATTATTTCGTAAAGATAGATTTAAAACCCGCATTGTCGGAGGAGCAGCTTGATAAAAGAATACAAAGAGATTTTCTTGAATTTAAGAAAAAGCATTTTATAAATTCACTGGACGAGCTTTTACCGAAGGCACTGATTCCGATAATAACCGAGCTCTCGGGAATAGAGCCGCATAAAGAAACAAGCTCGGTAACAAAAGAGGAAAGAAAACATCTTTGTGAATTAATAAAAGGCTTGCCGCTCTCCGTGAAGAGATTAAGAGATATAAGCGAGGCGATTATCACTTCCGGAGGAATAAAGGTAAATGAAATAGATCCATCGACGATGCAGTCCAAATTGATAGAGGGATTGTATTTTGCGGGTGAGATTATAGATGTTGATGCGTATACCGGAGGATTTAATTTGCAGATTGCATTTTCCACCGGGCATTTGGCGGGAGAAAGTATATGAAAGGAAATGTAATGCTATGGAAAACGGAAGCAGAGAAGTGGCGGCGGCTGCCGCAAAAATGGCTATGACAACAGCTCGTGCGGAGGAAAGCGAGATTGCGGAAATTATGCGAAAAAAGGGTATTAAAACCGCCGCAGTTGATTATGGCGGTGAATTTTCGCATGCGGTCGCAAAAATAGTCGAACGTGCGGTTGTTGCCGCAAGGAGAGAGGGACTTATAGGAGAGTCTCATGCCGAAGAAGGAGCGGTTGCGGGTGCGGCTCATGAAGCCATATCACAGATTTTCACAAAAGTGATAGGACTTAATCTCGGAGGAAAAATAGGAATAGCAAAAACGGATGATCATATCGCGGTTTGCGTATTTTTTGCTGTCGGACTGCTGAATTTAAATGATGTTGCGATGGGATTGGGACACAGAGCCTTGTAATTGCGGGAGGAAAAATTGTATGAATAAATTTATTTCTGTAGCAGTGGACGGTCCTGCCGGAGCGGGAAAAAGCTCGGTTTCAAAAGCAGTGGCAAAAAAGCTGGGATTTATTTATGTGGACACCGGCGCTATGTACAGAGCGTGCGCGCTTTATGCGCTTGAAAACGGCTTGGAAATTGAGGAAAAAGCTCTTTTAGGAGTGCTTGACGATATTAATATACAGATAAAGTATGATGACAACGGTCAGATAATTCTTTTAAACGGAAAAAATGTTTCAAAGGATATCAGAAAACCGGAGGTTTCCATGGGAGCGTCAAAAATAGCGGCAATACCTGCTGTAAGATTGAAGCTTGTTGAGCTTCAGAGAAAGCTTGCTGAAAATGATAATGTTATAATGGATGGGCGCGATATAGGCACATATGTTTTACCCGATGCTTCGGTGAAGGTTTATCTTACGGCATCGGCAGAAGCACGTGCAAAAAGAAGATATGATGAAATGACGGGAGAAAAAGATTTTGAAACGGTTAAAAAAGATATAATAAACCGTGACGAAAATGATATGAAAAGAGAATTTGCTCCTTTAAAAAAAGCAGATGACGCATATGTAATAGACAGCTCCGATATGAGCTTTGACGAGGTGTGCGAAAAGCTAGAGAAGCTTATAGCCTTAGCATAAAAGTACCTCCTGCACAGACTACAACCTGTCCGTGGCTTTGCTCCTTGCGGAGTAAAACGGGAGCGTTGATTTAATAAATTAAAAGGTGAGGATTGAAAATGTTTTATAAAATTGCAAAAGCCGTACTCAGATTTATAATGTTTTTTGTGTTCAGAATAAAAATAGTCGGAAAAGAAAACATCCCGCTTGAGGGCGGAGTGATGCTTGCGTCAAATCATAAAAGCTGCTGGGACCCGGTGCTGCTTGCGCTTGCATCTCCGAGAAAGATGCGCTTTATGGGAAAATCCGAGTTGTTTAAAAATAAGTTATTTGCGTGCTTGATAACATCTCTGGGGGCGTTTCCGGTACACAGAGGCAAAGGAGACATAGGTGCTGTAAAAAGTGCTCTTACAATACTTAAAAACGATGAAATGATGTTGATATTCCCTGAGGGAAAAAGAGTAAAGGACGAATCCAAAGCGGAAGCAAAGCCGGGAGCGGTTATGCTTGCCGCAAGAGCGAAAGTGCCGATTGTTCCCGCATATATTTCGGGAACATACCATTGGATGTCAAAAATAACTGTGACATTCGGAAGCCCGATATACTATGACGAGCTGTACGATAAAAAGACGGTTATGCAGGAGCTTCAGGAATACAGTGACGTGCTTTTGAAAACCATGCGTTCATATAAAGTTGAGAAAGGAAAATAAAAATGCCTGTTAAAAAAGCGAAGACAGCCGGCTTTTGTTACGGTGTAAAAAGAGCGGTGGACGAGGTTTACCGCCTTTCGGAAAACGGAGAAAAAATTGCAACCCTGGGCGCGCTTATTCATAACGAGCATGTTGTGGAGGATTTAAAAAAACGCGGTGTCAATGTGTATGAAGGTGTTGACGATGTGCCGGAAGGGACAAAGCTTGTTATAAGGACTCACGGAGTCGGAAAAGAAATATATGATGAAATTAAACGGAGAAATTTGGAGTATGTCGATTTGACGTGTCCTTTTGTTGAAAAAATTCATAAAATTGTAAAAGAAAACCATGAAAAAGGATATAAAATAGTTATAGTCGGAGACAAAAATCATCCTGAAGTAAAAGGTATAAACGGGTGGTGTGATAATGAAGCTGTAATTTTATATTCGGAAAATGACGAAATTCCGGGATTTTTGAAAAAAAATGATGTATGTATTGTTGCACAAACGACGATAAATAAAAAAATCTTTGTGCAAATGGTACAAAATCTAAAAAACACTTGCCAAACCACCATAATTTTTGATACAATATGTAATGCGACTAAGGAACGACAAGAGGAAACAGAAGCTTTGGCATGTGAATCCGACATTATGTTGGTAATCGGAGGAAGAGCAAGCTCGAATACAAAAAAATTGTATGAGATTTCAAAGAAATGTTGCCCCGAAACGTTTTTTGTCGAAAACTTTGAGGATATTCCTCAGGGTATATTTATAAAAAATAAAAAGATAGGTATTACTGCCGGAGCGTCTACGCCGGGCGGTATTATCGAGGAGGTTTTTACAACGATGGACGAAAAAATGAAGAACGAGGAATCTTTTGCGGAATTGCTGGAGCAGTTCGGAAGCAAGACTCTGAACAACGGAGACATTATTGAAGGTACTGTTGTCGAAGTAAGAAACAATGAAGTTATTGTTGATCTCGGCGAATTTAAGTACAACGGACAATTGGCACTTGACCAAATAACAGATGACCCGTATGTTAATCCTGCAGATCTTGTTAAAACCGGTGACAAAATCAGAGTATATGTTATCGGCGTGAACGATGCTGAGGGCAAGGTTGTTCTTTCTATGAAGAAAGTAGCAAAAGAAGAAAGCTGGAACAAAATCAAAGAAGCTTATGAAAACAACGAAGTATTGGAGGGCAAAATAATCAAAGCAGTACGCGGCGGTGTCATAGCTTTACATGATTCATGCCAGGTATTCATTCCCGCAAAGCAGGTATCGCTTCGCTTTGTCCGCGATTTGGAAACTCTCTTGAATACAACAGTTAAATTTAAAATTGTTGAACTTGACGAAAAGAGAAAACGTGTAGTCGGCTCGGTAAGAGTTATTCTTGAAGCTGAAAAGAAAGCTGTAGAGGATAAATTCTGGGCAGAAGCGGAAGTCGGCAAGGAATATACAGGCACAGTTAAGTCACTTACTTCATTCGGTGCATTTGTAGACCTCGGCGGTATTGACGGTTTGGTTCATATTTCGGAATTGAGCTGGAGCAAAATCAAGCATCCGTCAGAGGTTGTAAAAGAGGGCGATGTTTTAACTGTATATATTAAAAATCTTGACCCGGAAAACAAAAAGATTTCACTTGGCTTTAAAAAGGCTGAAGATAATCCTTGGGTTATCGCTCAAACAAAGCTTCATGAGGGAGACGTTGTTAAATGTAAGATTGTAAGAATTATGTCTTACGGTGCATTTGCGGAAATACTTCCCGAAGTTGACGGACTTATTCATATTTCACAAATTGCCGACAGAAGAATTGAAAAGACTGAAGATGTTCTTTCAATCGGTGATGAAGTTGAAGCTAAAATTATTGCAATCAATTGGGAAACAAAGAAAATCAGCCTCAGCATTCGCGCTTTGATAGCACCTGCAAAAGAGGAAGCAGAAGAAAAAGAAGAAGCTGCTCCCGCTCCCGCAGAAGAGCCCGCTGATGAAGTTGTTCCTGTTGATATAGAACAATTTATAGCAAATGAAGCTGCCGAAGAAGCAAAAGAGGACGCAGAATAATTTTTT
>CAKSJU010000109.1 GCA_934463455.1 uncultured Clostridia bacterium
TAGAGGATGATATAATGCCTTACGGGTTTGCGTTTTTTACCGTAAGCAAATAGAGTAAGGATGTAAAAAAGTCCGAATTTTTTCCTACCCCATTAACAGGCGGTGTATAAAAAGTACACCGCCTGTTTTAAAATTCAAAGATTTATAAATATTTCGCAATATCCAAAGTAAGCTGCTGTTCAATGCTTATAAGCTTTTTTGCTATATCCTTGACTTTTTCCTCGGCAGCCTGATATTTGTTAAGATATTTATTAAGCGATTTAACTCCCATATTACAGCCGTCGGTTATTAAATCTGCAACAGTTGCGTCCTCTTCTTTAACCGACATCATAACGTTGGTTTTAACCCATGCCATACCCTTTGCCATTGGGTTTGGCTCTTTTCCGCTGTCATGATATTCGTTGAGCAGCTTATGCGTTTTGCTGCCGAGTTCTTTGTGCTCATCAAGACATTTTGCAAGCAGCTTTCGAAATTCATCGTCCGAAACCTTTTCATAAACCTCTTCAATTGAGGTAACGCCCATTTTGATACCTGCATTGCATTCTTTTAATAATTCGATTGTATCGGAATGTATCATTTTCACTCGCTCCTGTTAAATTTACTGTTACATATTGTTAACCGAAACGAGCGAAAATATTACCGATTGAAAATAATATTTTTTTTGTTACAGCGCGCTTTGTGTATCATTCGGGTCTCCGTTTATTGCCAAATCATATTCGTGCGACCAATCCATGCCGCGATATTCGGCGGCACGCTCGTCCTTTTCGATAAATTCCATAAGCAAATCAAGCATTTCCTTTGTCCATGTATTTTTATCGATTTGCGCGGTTGTAAATTTGTTAAGAGTTATCATTTCAAAACCGAACAGGTCTTTGACCTGTGTTTTTGCAGCACCGCCGACAACCTCTTCGACAAGATGACTTGGAATAAACAAAACTCCGCCGCCCGCACCGAACACCACATCTCCGGGCAGACATATTGCATTGCCTATCCGTGTTGCTGTATTATACCCGGTCATAATAAAATCACGAATCGGCGTAGGATCAATTCCCCGATAATAAACCTGTGTATTTTCAACCTTTTTCATTTGCTCGGTATCACGAATACCGCCCCAAATAACAGCACCTCCGTTTTCGTTTTTAGTTTTATTTTTAAGCGCAGTCGTAAGATTGCCGCCGAGAAATGTCCCTTTATAAATCTTGTCGTACATATCTATTACCGGAACATCCCCCTCCTTAAGATTATCTATAACCCATTGGTTATATGTTCCTGTTCTGCCCTCGTTTCTGCCAATTTGTTTAACAACCTCATCAAGGTCGGGGCGATAGGGACAATAGGTTGCCGTTACGGCTCTGCCGATAAGCTTTCTGCCGTCGTCGTGAAGAGTGTGAAAACGTCCCTCAAACTGGCTTTCGTACCCTTTTACGAAAATCGGTTTCCATACTTCCTCCAAAGTGAGCGTCTTAAGCGCTTTTAAATATTTGTCGTCAACCTTCGGTCTGCCGTCATCAAATCGTTCGCCCGTCCATTTCGGCGTAAGGGCAATAATTTCATTTTTATCATTAAAATTCATCGTTCAAAACTCCCGAGCTTACAATTGTATTTCGATTTCATTTTCAATATTGCTTTTTAGTGAAATATCAAGCTTTTTATCATCTACGGTCAGTTCGTAATCACCGTAAAATCCCTTGAATTTTGCAATGCCGCTGCCGTCGGTTTCGGCTTCGGTTTTTGTTATCCAGCACTCGTTAAACAAGTGATAAATCATATCGTAAGCAGGTTTTTTGCTCATATCAAAGCGCAAAAGACCTCCGCGGTATACATTTTCTCCGGCTGTCATATCGCCTTGGGGCGCCCATGCGGCATATCCGTCGGTTAAATTCCAGTAAATTATGGCTTCTACAGCCTTGTGACTAAACCATATACTGTAAAGCTGTTCGATAAGCTCAGCCTGAATTTTTTCATCCTCTGCACTGTCTGTGTATGCGGGAATTGTTATTTCGGTTATCTGCAAGGGCTTTCCGAGTTTTTCGTAGGTATCCAAAACGGAAAAAAGCGCTAAAGGATTGTACATGTCGGTAACGTTGCCTTTTTCGTATTCTGGGGGATAAAACATATGGTACTGCATGCCTACGGCATCAATTCTGAGACCTTTTTCCAAGCCTTGCTTTATCATCTGATAATATCCGCTCCTGGTATATGCAAAATGTCCCCATTTCCAAACCTGGGAAGCTTCGTTTATAATCAGTTCGTTGCAGGGGAAATATTTTTCCGCAAGCTTAAAGTTCCAGTCAAGAACATCCTCCGAACGGAAAAAGGGATTTTTATACCATGGGTCAATGCAGAACAGCTCATTTATTACTTCCCAGCCGTTAATGCGGGAGGAATAACGTTCGGCAAGGGCTTTATAACGCTTTTCAAGCTTTCGCTTCATATCACCTATATCTGTTTTGTCAACCCAATCCGGCTGAAAATTAAAATATGTAAGGCAGTGCGCTTTGGGCGTAATTCCGTATTTTTCGCAGTATTCCAAGCATAAATCGGGTGCGGGACGGCGGTATATTTTCGGACTGTTTTTTGCAAACCGCGGCTTTCCCTCTTCCGGCTCAAGGTCATTCCAATAAAAGGGGAGAGTAGCTTCGTTGAACGCGTCTTTAAAAAATTCCTTGTATTTGTTGTTTTTTTCTTCCGTTTCCAGCTCATCAAGCATAAAAATATTTGCGCCATGCAAAAATTCATGCTTTTTTTGATTGATTTTAATCTTTTTCCCGATTATAGGGTTACCGTCTTTATCTTTCAGTGTAATTTTCGCAAAGCATTTTCGATTTTTTTCTATATCATTTTTAACCCGTTCTTCTGTTTCATTTTTGTATTTAATGAAATTTTTAAAAATTTCTTCTCGTCTGCTCATTTTTTTAAAATCCTTTCTGTATTATTATTTATAAGCTCATACCGCCGTCAACAACAAGCTCTGCGCCTGCTATATATCCCGATTCCTCCGAACAAAGGAATAAAACGGCGGGGGATATATCCTCCGGTTTGCCGACTCTGCCGGCAGGTATGGAGGAAGTGATTTTTTTCATAAAATCCGTATCTTCGAATGCAGCTTCGTTTCTCGGAGTGTATACGGCTCCGGGCGCAACGTTATTAATGGTTACGCCGTAGGGAGCAAGCAAGGGCGCAAGGTTTTCGCAAAGCTTTTTCTGCGCTGCTTTCGTAACTCCGTAAAGTGATAATTCGGGATGGT
Organism: uncultured Clostridia bacterium; assembly: GCA_934463455.1. Classification (GTDB taxonomy): domain Bacteria; phylum Bacillota; class Clostridia; order UBA1381; family UBA1381; genus CAKSQL01. The sequence continues at coordinate 3,248 of CAKSJU010000109.1, forward strand.
TGTTGTACTGATTTACACTTCCGATTGTAACAATTCTGCCCCAGCCGTGCTCTTTCATATACGGGAAATACCGCTTGATTAAAAAGTAGCTGCTTTTTATGTTGCAGTCGAACTGGGCATCGTATTCATCTTCAGTAAATTCATCCCAGCGGCGTTTGTACTGGATTGACGCATTCAATACAAGGATGTCAACACCGCCTGTTTTTTCAAATAAAGCTTCACGCTCTTCTTTTTTTGTCAGGTCGGCACGAACAGGCACGCTGTTCGGGATTTTTTCGCTTGCCGTCCTGCATTTTTCCTCACTTGACGCCCCATTTATAAAAACCTTGGCACCGTGTGCTGCCAAAAGGCGGGCAATTTCAAAGCCTATTCCTTGCGTTGCACCGGTAACGAGTGCCGTTTTTCCGCTTAAATCAAACATCCTTCTTTCACCTCATATTCTTTATTAAATTCCATGATAAATCCGCTTTTAACCCTGTCGGTGAATTTATGCGGATTTTCGAAATTGCTTTCAAACATATCGTAATGATTCGGCACTGCAATTTTCGGTTTTACGATATTTGTAAGATTCACTGCTTCACCGACATTCATATTTCCGAGTTTTCCGTTAATACAGATAAACATATAATCGCATTTTACATCTTCTAATTTTTTATTATAATATGTGTCGCCCGAAAAGTAAAGACTTTCGCCGTTATATTTAATCAATACACCGACAGCGGGAACTGTGTGGTCGGCAAAAACGGCGGTTATTTTAAAATTACCGATATTGTATGTCATACCCTCGTCAAACGGCATATAGTTTGCTGCGCCCAGCGCTGCCAAAGTTTTTCTGCAATCTGTCGGCGCGTAAAATGTCATATTTTTATCCATAAGCGGAATTGCATCAATATCTACATGGTCAATATGATTATGTGTGCAGATAACCGCATCGGCTTTTAAATCCTGCGGTTTTATCGGTACAATTCTTAACCTTGGACGGCTTGCAATTCGGTTTACACAGTCCGAAAGATAAGGGTCAATGCAAATTGTATTTTTATTATCGGACAGAATATATCCGCTCTGCCCGAGCCATTTTATTTTCATCAGCTCCACTCCCTGTCATTTGCCCATTCATTATCCCAGCAGGAGGTGTCCCCCCATGCTTCGGGATATTTTTCGTGCATATGTTCTTTAATCAGTTCTTCGTTAAGGCTGTCGATTCCGAGACCCGGTTTGTTCGGAACATTTACAAAGCCGTCCTTGAAAAGAGGATTGTCAATTCCGATTGCAAGGTCATTCCACCACGGAATGTCAACCGAATGAAATTCAACCGCCAAAATGTTCTGAACAGCCGCAGCTGCATGAATTGCAGCCATGCAGGCAATCGGACTTTCAGCCATATGTATTGCCATTGCGACGCCGTATTTTTCGCACATATTGCCGAGCTTTTTCATTTCCATAGCTCCGCCGACAGTCAGAATATCGGGGTGAACAACCGACACACCGCCGTTTTCCATAAGCGGACGGAAGTTTTCGGCAAGATAAATATCTTCGCCTGTGCAAATCGGCACATGAACCGCATTTGAAATCTTTTCAAAGTGCTTGGTATAATGCCACGGCGCAATATCTTCAATCCACGCAATGTTGTATTTTTCAAGACGTTTTGCAAATCTTATGCAGTCCTCAATACAAACATGACCGAAATGGTCGATTGCAAGCGGTACTTCATAGCCGGTTACACTGCGCACCTGCCGAACATAGTCTTCCAGACAGTCCATTCCTTTTTCGGTAATATGTATTCCGGTTGCATGATGCGGAATTGTAAAGGTTTCGTAGTTTTTACCAAGCATCATGTCCATATCAACAGAGCCTTTTTGGTGATTGATTGCTTTCATCGAATACTTTTTAATATTCTCCAAAAATCCGAGCGGTGCATTAAGACACCCCGGCTCGTCAAGCAGAAGCTCTATTCCCAAGTCCATTTTAAGGAATGTAAAGCCTTGTTCCATGCGCTTTTTAAGAGCGTGTCCCATATCAGTTCCGGTATGCTTTCCGTCAACATCTGTGTCGCAGTACATACGCACCTTGTCACGAAATTTGCCGCCGAGCATCTGCCACAGCGGCACGCCCCATGCTTTTCCTGCCAAATCCCACAAGGCAATTTCTATACCCGAAACTCCTCCGCCTTGGCGTGAATGTCCGCCGAACTGCTTAATTCTGCGAAAAAGCTTGTCAACATTACACGGATTTTCTCCCACAAGTCTTGATTTTAACATTAACGCGTAGGTTGCACTTGACGCGTCGCGCACTTCACCATAGCCGACAATTCCTTGGTTTGTGTAAATTTTAATCAGCGGACAATGCTTTGGCGCGCCGTTGATATTTGCAACGCGAATATCCGTTATCTTAAGCTCGGACGGTGACGAACACATATTTACATTTTCCGAAATTTCCTCACTTATATTGCTTTTCATGTTATTCCTCCTTGACTTTTTCAACTTTACATATTATAATATATCATATATGAAATAAAAAAGCGACCACTATTTTATTGAATATATCCACTATTTTATGATTGAAGGTAAAAAAATGAAATATGGTGAGGTTACACTCGATGACAAAAAAGGAAATCACGTACTCAGTGCATTTTATTCTACAGTAAACCAAGGAAAAAGAGCATATCGCGAGCACCATCATTCGGAATGTGAAATTTCCACAATAATATCGGGCAGCGGAGTTTATACGGTAAATAAAAGAGAATATTCCTTTTCGGCAGGAGATGTGTTTTTATTCGGAGGAGATGAAATTCATTGTCTGACGGATATTTCGGATAATTTTCTGCTTTTGAATATACAATTTGAGCCGCGCATGCTGTGGTCGGAAAGTGATACTTTTTCGGCACTGCGTATATTTTCTGCAAGAAATGACAGTTTTGAAAACCGGATTAAAAGAAATGCTTTTACCGAAAATATCCACAAACAAATAATAACTCTTCATACCGAACTTTCCGAAAAGCGCGACGGATATAGGGCAATTGCAAGGTATTTGCTTTTTTCCATGCTGATAACACTTGTCAGAGAGTATAACTATGTTAATGTAAATGAAGAATATACGTATCTTGAAAATACCTCTGTTCAGATGCAGAATGCCATAGATTACATAAATCAAAATCTTGAAAATAAACTGACGCTTACCGACATTGCGCATCATGCGGCAATGTCTCCGACATACTTTTCGGCAGTTTTCAAAAAAATGAACTCACTTTCGCCGTGGGAGTATATCACAATAAAACGAGTTGAAGCGGCGATAAGCCTTTTGAAAAGCACAAAGCTTACAAAGCTTGATATTGCACAGAAATGCGGATTTTCTTCTTCATCAAATTTCTATAAAGCCTTTGTGAGCATTACCGGTAAGACACCGTCCAATTTTTGCAAAAAAAGTAATATATAATAAGAAATTCCGCACATGCCGGCAGCTGTTTTGACGGCATAAAGTAGGTTATTGTAACCTTACTTTTTCTTATAAG
>CAKSJU010000110.1 GCA_934463455.1 uncultured Clostridia bacterium
CTTAATTTCGGCTCTTGCAATATAGATTACGTGTATTCTCTTGATCATATTGTAAAACCCGGGGAAACGGAAACAACCCACAAGCTTGAAGCTTTTCCCGGAGGAAAAGGTCTTAATCAATCGATAGCTATCGCAAAAGCCGGTGCAAAAGTATATCATGCCGGCTGCGTAGGTGAAGACAGCGAAATATTAACAGATATTTTACATCAAAACGGAGTTGATACATCCTATATTAAAACCGTTGACGAAAAAAACGGTCACGCTGTTATTCAAGTAAGTGCAAAAGGCGAAAACTCCATTTTCCTTTATCCCGGGGCAAACGAAATGGTAACAAAAGATTTTATAGACTCGGTATTGGATAACTTTAATTCGGGAGATATTATTCTCCTGCAAAATGAAATAAGCAATATTGATTACATTGTCGAAAAATCATATCAAAAAGGTATGTGCATAGTCCTTAACCCCGCTCCGTTTAACGAAAAAATCAAAAAAATTGACTTTAATATGCTTTCGTATATATTTTTGAATGAAGTCGAATTAAATGAGTGTACTGGGCTTACCGATCCCGAAGAGGGACTGCTGTATTTAAAAGACAAATATCCCAAATTAAATATAATACTCACTTTAGGCGAAAACGGCTCTGTATTCACGTGCGAAAACCGGGAATGTCATCAAAAAGCGTTTAAGACGAAGGTGGTTGATACAACCGCCGCCGGAGATACTTTTATAGGATATTTCATTGCCGAACTGCTAAACAAGTCTGATTATCCCCAAATACTGAAAATTGCGTCCGCAGCAGCTGCCGTAACGGTGTCGAGAGCAGGTGCCGCAACGTCTGTTCCGAGCAGGAATGAGTTGCTGTCCTTACTTGATACTATGAAAGAAAATACTCCGAATAACAAGAACACTTTTATACTCAATCAAATAAACAGCTACATAGAGCAAAATATAAAAACCGCAAACATTAAGGAATTATCAAAAATTTTATGTTATTCAACCGTTTATACGGGAAAGCTGATAAAAAAAATTACCGGAATGACCTTTAATCGTCTGCTTATCTCAAAAAGGTGCAGTATTGCGGCAGCAATGCTTATAAATACCGAGTTATCCGTCAAGGAAATAATAAATATTACAGGCTATGAAAATGAGAGCTTTTTCAGAAAAGCTTTTAAACAAAAATACGGCGTAACTCCGTCGAAATACAAAAAAGAAAGGATGTAAATTATATGACAAACGAACAGCGCATAAAAAACTTATCCGTACCAAATGGCAAAATTGATGTCGTTTTGGATACCGACGCATACAATGAAATTGATGACCAATTTGCCATTTCATATTTAATAAAATCCAAAGAAAAGCTTAACACAAAGGCAATATATGCCGCACCGTTTTTCAACAACAAATCCACGGGTCCCAAAGACGGCATGGAAAAAAGCTATAATGAAATTAAAAAACTGCTCTCACTGATAGGAGAAGACTATGACGTTTTCAAAGGGTCGGAAAAATATCTTGAAAACGAATACACTCCCGTTATCTCCCCTGCCGCCGAAGATTTGGCAGCTCGTGCAAAAAATTATTCTCCGGGAAATCCGCTTTATGTGGTAGCCATAGGCGCAATAACAAACATTGCCTCCGCAATACTTTTAAATCCCGATATTGCCGAAAATATAGTTATTGTATGGCTCGGCGGGCATGCACTGCATTACACAAATACAGAAGAATTTAATATGTATCAGGATGTTGCCGCCGCAAGAGCTGTAATGCAATGCGGTGCTCCCTTTGTCCAGCTTCCGTGTACCGGGGTTGTAGATCATTTCATCGTTTCCAAGCCGGAGCTTGAGTTTTGGTTGGAGGGTAAAAATTCACTTGCGGACTACCTTGCAAAAAATACAATAAAAGAAGCGGAAGCATATGCAAGCGGAAAAACATGGACGCGTGCAATATGGGATGTAACCGCAGTCGCATGGCTTCTTAACGATTCCGACAGATTTATGGAATCAAGAATTATCCCCACACATATTCCCACATATGATAATTTGTATGCGATAAATTATAACGGTCTGACAATGAGGTATGTTTACAGAATAAAACGTGATACCCTTATGGACGATTTGTTTATGAAATTATTGAAAATGTGACATTTGTAAAGAAGCTGCGGCAAAATGCAAGCATTTTGCCGCAGCTTCTTTATTTATTCGGAATAATAAAACAAATCCGAAAATAATAGTAAAACAGAGAGTTTTCGGTCAATAACATCAAAAAACAAAAATGTTAATTTGACTTTTTGTGCGATATTTCACTTGCAAAAAAGATGAGAATATGATATAATAATCAAAGTATTAAGCAAAAAATGAATTAATTGCATGCAAAATAATTCAAAAATAAACTGTGGAGGTTTTGACATGTTATCACAAAAAGCAATGGGAATAAGTCCTTCTTCAACACTGGCAATCGATGCAAAATTTAAGGAAATGAAAGCAAACGGAGAAGATGTTGTCGGATTTGGCGCGGGAGAACCCGATTTTGATACTCCGCAGCATATAAAAGATGCAGCAATAAAAGCAATTATTGAAAATAAAACAAAATATACACCTGCCGCAGGAACGATAAAGCTTCGCAAAGCAGCCGCAAAAAAATTCAAAGAAGAAAACGGTCTTGACTACGATTATACAAATATTGTTGTTTCAAACGGTGCAAAGCATTCTCTTGTAAATGCTTTTACCGCAATATGCAACCCCGGGGATGAAGTGATTATTCCCGCTCCTTATTGGGTAAGCTATCCCGAAATGGTAAAGCTTGCGGACGGTGTACCGGTTGTTATCAGTGCAAAAGAGGATGACAATTTTAAAATAACTCCGGAGCAAATAAGAAATGCAGTAACCGATAAGACAAAAGCAATTGTTATAAACAGCCCTTCCAATCCGACCGGCATGATTTATACAAAGGATGAGCTTTTAAAGATAGCGGAAATAGCTGTCGAAAAAAATATATATGTTATTTCCGACGAAATATACGAGCATTTGATTTATGAGGGAAAGCATGTCAGCATTGCTTCTCTCGGAGACAAAATAAAGGATTTGACAATTGTAATCAACGGAGTTTCAAAAACATATGCCATGACCGGCTGGAGAATAGGATTTGCGGCGGCAAATGCACAAATTGCAAAAATCATGTCGAATATTCAGTCGCACGCAGCATCAAATCCGAACTCAATTGCACAGGAAGCGGCAGTTGCAGCACTTGAAGGCGGAATGGAAGCGGTTGACAAAATGAAAAGACATTTTGAAAAGCGCCGCAATTTCATGGTTGAACGCATAAACGAAATGAACGGTGTGTCCTGCCTTAACCCGCACGGAGCTTTTTATATAATGATGAATATTAAAGAGCTGATAGGCGAAGAGCTTTACGGAAAAACAATTCATGACGCCGACGATTTTGCACAGCTTTTCCTTGACGTGGCAAAGGTTGCGGTTGTTCCGTGCACAGGCTTCGGTGCTCCCGAGTATGTCAGATGGTCATATGCGACAAGCATGGATAATATCGTTGAAGGTCTTGAAAGACTCAAAAAATTTCTTGCCGCAAAATTTTAATAAAATGCCGTTCGGTGATTGACATAAAATTGTTGTAATAATAATCCCTTTTGTGAATAGATATGAAATGAACATATCTTGCACAGGAGGGATTTTTTTGAAAAACAAAATGATAATCTATGCCGCAATATCTTGTCTGATTGCAGGGATAATTGCCGGAGCGGTATATATGGCGTATTCGGGAAGCGGCGAAGAGCTTTACAACTATCTTACGACTTTTTTTGACGGATTTTCCGCAGACGGAAAACGCTTTGAAATATTTAAAAATTCCATGTCCGACAATCTTAAGCTTTATATAATTATCACGGCATGCGCTTTTTTTAAAGCAGGCACGGCGGGTGCACTCGCATGCTGTGCTTATAAAGGATTTGCAAGCGGATTTACTACGGCGGCATTCGTGAAATATTACGGCATACGAGGTCTTTTGGTGCCGTTATCTTCATTGTTCTCGGGCATAATATATATGCCGGTACTGATTATTTTTTGTACATACTCGGCTGCTTTTTCACTTGCCGGAGGAAAAAAAGACAAAAATGCTTTGGGAAAATTTTTATTTTTTTCGCTGATTTGTCTCACAATATTTTGTATTGTTTCCTTTTTTGACGGATATGTTACTACTACATTTATAAAATTGCTCAAGCCATTTGTATGCAAAATACAATAAAGCAAACATTTATTGGCATAAAAATTTCAGAAAAAATACTGTACAAATCCGCAAAAATATGATAATATAGCTTTAGTGCAGATGTCCCCCGGGCGGGGACTATTGCTTTGATTTAAATCATACGGTAACAATGATAGGAGTGATTTGAGAGTGAACGAATATATCGGCGGATTCTGCGAATATCTGTCGTTAAAAAAATCGGATAATACGATTTGTTCGTACAAAAGAGACATAGTTCAGTATACCGAATACCTGAAAAAACGCGAAATATACGATTATAAAGATACAGACAAAACAACGGTACTTACATATCTTCTGTACCTGCAGAAAACAGGCAAGGCAAATTCTACAATTTCCAGAAGCTTAGCGTCTATCCGCGCATTTTATGAATATCTTTCCGAAAACATTCCGGAAATAGAAGACCCTACCGTGAACATTGAGCCTCCGAGAGCACAGCGGAAAATGCCGCATATATTAACAGCTTCGGAGGTGGCACTCTTTCTGGAACAGCCCGACATTCAGGAAAAAAAGGGCATACGCGACCGTGCAATGCTGGAGCTTTTGTATGCAACCGGAATACGGGTTTCCGAGCTCATTTCACTCAAAGTAAGCGATGTAAATCTGCAAGCCGGATTTGTACGATGTGCGGGCGAAAAAAAAGAAAGAATCGTCCCGATAGGAACAATTGCAAAATCCGCACTCACCGATTACATAAAAAAAGCGCGCGGCTCATTTGTAATATCCTCAAGCGGAGATTGGCTTTTTTTGAATTGCTCAGGGGGAGAAATGTCACGCCAGGGCTTTTGGAAAATTGTAAAGCAGTATCAGAAAAAAGCAAATATTACAACCGATATAACCCCGCATGTTCTGCGGCATTCATTTGCCGCGCATCTTTTGGAAAACGGTGCGGATTTGAAAGCTATTCAGGAAATGCTCGGTCATTCGGATATTTCTTCAACTCAAATTTATACCAAGCTGGTGAATAACAGAATAAAAGAAGTATACGCAAAAGCACATCCGAGAGCATAAAGCGTTTTTTGTAGAAAATGCCGAAACGGCATGTTTTATTTAAAAAATACTTGACATCGGTGTTTTTTGGTGATATAATTATAAGGCTTTAAAAAGCAAATCCTTGCCCGAAATCGAGTTTTCGGGACATAAGTCCATGAGGAGGTGTAGAGAATGGCTGAAAAATTAATGCACAGCTATGAAACAATTTTTATCATTGACGCAGGTTTGGACGAAGAAGCTACAAAAGCTGTAGTTGAAAAGTTCACAAATCTGATTGCCGCTAACGGAACTGTAGATGAAGTTGACGAATGGGGCAAAAGAAGACTTGCTTACGAAATTGATGATAAAACAGAGGGTTACTACGTTTTGGTGAACTTCACATCAGACGCTGATTTCCCGAAGGAACTGGACAGACAGTACAGAATTACCGATACTGTTCTCAGAACCATCATTATTCGTAAGGATGAAAAATAATCACGTCCTATTTTGAGAAAGAGTGGTGTGAATTATGAACAAAGTTATTTTGATGGGCAGATTAACACGTGACCCGGAATATTCTCAGACGCCCTCCGGTGTTATTATGGCGAGATTTTCAATCGCGGTCAACAGACGATTTGCCAAAGAAGGTCAGCAGCAGGCTGATTTTATTAACTGCATTGCATGGAGACAGCAGGCGGAATTTATCTGTAAATACTTTAAAAAAGGCAGCATGATTGCGGTTGTCGGAAGCATCCAGACCAGAAGCTGGGACGGACAAGACGGCAAAAAGCAGTATGCGACCGATGTTGTTGTGGATGAAGCTTATTTTACCGGTTCAAAAAGTGAAACAGGTACTTCGGAAGCCGCAGGAGGCTTTGGCGGAGGATATTCACAGCCGGCACCGAAACCGCAGACTCCGGCACAGAATGACGATCCGTTCGGCGCAGATATGGATTTTATGTCCATGGATAACGGCGCGGACGATGACCTGCCGTTCTGATACAGTTAAAGAAAAATGATAAAAGTTGTAAAAGGAGGTTATTACGATGCCTGAAAAGACAGAAAGACCTGTAAAAGCAAGACGTGCAAAGAAAAAGGTTTGTATGTTCTGCGTTGATAAGGTTGAACATATCGATTACAAGGATACCGCAAAATTGAGAAGATTTGTTTCGGAAAGAGGCAAGATAGTTCCCAGAAGAATAAGCGGTAACTGTGCAAAGCATCAAAGACAGCTTACCGTTGCGGTTAAGCGTGCAAGACAGATTGCATTATTGCCTTTCGTTGCTGAATAATTAAAAAATTATTTAGG
>CAKSJU010000111.1 GCA_934463455.1 uncultured Clostridia bacterium
TTTTACCTCTTTTTCCCCTCTTTGTCAATCCTTTTTCGACATTTTTTTCTTTTTTGGGTATTTTGTATAATTTACAAAGTCTTATATATGTCAATAGAGGCTAAATATACAACTTCATACTCCCGCAAACATATAAAAAATACTAATTGCAATAGGAACTGTCATTGCAACCGCAAGACAAATGCAGATTATTTTTTTCGTTTTATTATTAAAATTCATCCGAATTTCTCCTTTTTCATATACGGCGGAAAACAGAGTTCTGTTTTTCCGCCGTGTTTTAACATTTACTTTGTTACACTTCCGAGAGTTAATATCTCATACGGTTTTACTTCTATTTTCCATTCACCGTTGTTTTCTTCAATCACTCCGTTATTTGTCTCTATAACATCGCTCTTGTACAGATTTGTTATTGCTTTTGTTTTCTTAACGGTCAATATCCGACTTTCTTCCGAATAATTTACCCAACGCATAATGATATCATCACCGTCCTGCGCCGTTTTAAACGCAGTCATGCGAAGCATATTTCCATTCCAATCAATAAGCTTGTTATCCATACCGTTTCCGGATTTTCCGATTATCTGAACGCACTGCATCGGATACTGCATTGCGGCAGCAATTTCCAACGCTTCACTCTCATCGGAAAACGGTACAATTTCATAATCAAATATCAGTTTGCGCAAGCATTGAGACATTTCAGTCGGGAAAACTCCCCAATCGCCCATTTCTCCTGTCGCTCTTACCAACGTCAAGGCAATTGTATTGTCTTCCAATATTTCATACTCATACATTCCTTTATTTGCAACAAGAACGCCCTCAGCATCATCTTTCATCATCACAAATCCCTGCTGATGTTCGCAGCCGCTGGGATTAATCCATGTACTCTTATGCTTATTGCTGCGTGTCGCAGCCTCAAAAACGGATTCTACGCGATGTTCCGTGCAGGTAAGCCCTGTCGGTATCAATACGCGCAGACGATGGTCTTTCGCTGTATTTTCAAATTCCGTTCTTATTTTTACGCTCTTTGCATTTTTTTCGAGCGAAACATATGTATAGATTGTTATTTTAACAAATTCACTGCTTCTCTGAGCTTTTCGGTCTCTGATATTAACAAAATTTCTGATTTCCTTTTGCAGCTGTTCATCCGCCGATTTCGGAATTTCCATTTCTGTTGTGATTTTGTATTCGGCCTTATATGCCTTATTGTATACAAGTTCTATTTTCGCTTTTTTATCTCCGGAGATTATCGGCTTTGTATTGTTCGGCTGTACAAAGATATATTCATTCCCTACATCTCCCACATCTTCGTATTTTAAAAGCTCTTTAAATATTCTGCCGGTTTTTTTATCTTTAATATTGATTGTACCGTTATCATTCAATGAAACGTGCAGTGCTGCGTTTTCCATTTCATTGTTTCCGCATACAAGGCTTCCGTTTTGGCTTTTACCTTTTACAAGCGAATACACTTTATATCCCATAGCAGGTACATTTTCAGCTTCAAATGTCACTCTGTATGTCTCTGCCATATACGGACGCCTGAATTTATCATCCGGCAAATCATAACCGAATCTTGAGCCGAGGTATTCAATCTCTGCATCAATTTTTTCGTTATTCTCATCAACAAGTATATACTCGTCCGGTGTCAAATTCGAATTAATTTCTTTTGCGGATTCTGTCAGTTTGTCACTTCCGTAAATACGTTTTGTATCAACATCTACGGAAACAACATCTGTATTATCTCTTCCGAAAGTATTAACTACCGCAAAGCAAGTATCTCCCGCCGCTTTCGAAGCATCAATACTGTCGGCAATAGCTTTCAATCCTTTATCTATAACAGTTTCCGCAGCTTGCATACTCTTTAAAAATCTTGTTCGCATTTCGTCATTAACTTCATCTACACTGCATCCGCAAATACTGTCGTGAGGATGATTTTTCATCAATGTTTTCCATGAATATTCAATCATATCATGCGGATATTCGCATCCGGCAAAGCGCGCCATAACCGAAATCGGCTCTGCCAAGGATTCAAGCATGGTTTCGCTTTCTCTGTTCATGCGTTTCAAATTTGCATGAGATGAAGAAGTATTCACCAGTGTACACAAGCCATCGGTATCCTGGCTTATAAGCTCGCCTTTTATAACCGTCAAATCCTTCGGCAGTTCCGGAATCATTGCATCAATATAATCTTCAAAATTTGAATGAATGAAATTATATTCCGGATAATTCTTTCTCGATGCTCTTATAGCCTCGGGCAAATCCGGCTGTACCGGCATATGATCCGAGCCGTTCATAAATAACAGCTCGTCCGTCGAAGCATATTTCAATACGTTTTCTATTCGCTTATCCCAGTATTCTTTATTTCCGTCTGCCGGAATTTCTTCTCCGTTATTATACCAGTTTGCAAAGAGCACCGCCGGCAGGCTTGAGCCGTCGGGAGACTCCCAATACATTTCCGAGTATTGTGATTTGTAATCGGAAAAATCCGAAACAACATTTGCCGCTCCGGTAGGTTTAACTCCTCTTCCGAACACAATTGCTTTCATTCCCGCTTGCTTTAAAATTTGCGGCATTTGTCCGGCATTACCGAAAGAATCCGGGAAGTATCCTATCATATTTACCTTTCCGAAATCTTTTGCTATTTTCATTCCGACAAGCAAATTTCTGATATTTGCTTCACTGCTTGTAAAAAATTCGTCTTGAAGAACATACCACGGTCCGACTTTAATTTTACCGTCTTTCACAAATTTTTTAAGCTTATCTTTGTTTTGCGGCTTTATTTCAAGATAATCTTCAAGTTCAATCGTATGACCGTCCAAATGAAAGCTCTTGAAATCCGCGTCCGTTTCCAGCATCTTCATGCAAACATCAATCAGATCAATGAGTCTTGCTCTGTGATGCTCAAACGGCATATACCATTCTCTGTCCCAATGGCTATGCGAAATAATGTGAATGTTTTTCATTTTTGTAAAACCCTTCCTGTTATTATGTGACAATTGTAAACTGCAAGCTTTACAATTATCCGAATTTTTAACCCTTACTGTAATATTATATATTATAACGGATAAAAATGCAAGCATTATTCAATTCTTTTTGCAAGCTTTTCTGAATTTTCATTTCTAAATTCTTCAAATCTGTCTTCTTCTATAGCTTTTCTTATCCTTGACATGAGCTCATTGTAAAAATATAAATTATGTATAACCGCAAGACGCATGCCCAGCATTTCTTTTGCCTTAAACAAGTGCCTTATGTAAGCACGTGAATAATGCCTGCATGCTTCACAGCCACATTCAGGGTCAATCGGTGACAAGTCCCTTTCATATTTTTGGTTAATTATATTCATTGTTCCGTTTCTTGTAAAGATGAAGCCGTGACGCGCATTTCTCGACGGCATAACACAATCAAAAAAGTCAATTCCCCTTGCCACACTCTCGATTATATTCGACGGAGTTCCGACTCCCATCAAATATCTCGGTCGGTCTTCGGGAGCATGCGGCAGCGTAACATCAAGAATGTGATACATCACCTCATGACTTTCACCGACGGCAAGTCCGCCTATTCCGTATCCCGGCAAGTCAAGCTTTGCTATATCCTGCATATGCTTTATTCGCAAATTATCAACAATTCCTCCCTGGTTAATACCGAATAACATTTGTTTTTTATTAATTGTATCGTCCAAAGAATTGAGTCTTTTCATTTCGTCTTTACATCTTACAAGCCACCTGTAGGTACGCTCACAGGAATTTTTTACGTATTCGTACGGTGCCGGATTTTTCACACATTCGTCAAATGCCATTGCAATTGTCGAAGCAAGATTTGACTGAATTTGCATACTCTCTTCCGGTCCCATAAAAATCCGATGCCCGTCTATATGAGATTGAAAACTGACTCCTTCCTCGGTTATTTTGCGAAGCGGAGCAAGAGAGAAGACCTGGAATCCGCCGCTGTCTGTAAGAATCGGTCTGTCCCAATTCATAAATTTATGTAATCCGCCGAGTTCTTTTATGAGCTTATCACCGGTGCGGACATGCAGATGATATGTATTTGACAATTCTATCTGGCAGCCCAGTTTTTTTAAATCCTCCGTCGAAACCGCTCCTTTTATCGCCGCAACAGTGCCGACATTTTGGAAAACCGGAGTTTGAACAACGCCGTGAACAGTATGAAATTCGCCTCGCCTCGCAAGTCCGTTTGTATGCAATACTTTAAACATTTTTCAAAGCCTTTCTATATATTTTCTGCCCATTCCGCAGCTTCATTTACCCATTTTGCTATATGCTTGTTATCAAATTTTTCATTATCCGTATATGTTATTTTATTACCGAGAGCTACGCCGTGCGGCGCATCAGGGTATATATGAAGCTCAAATGTCAGAGAGTGTTCTCTGTATGCCGCCGCAAGTGACAGCGTATTTCTTACGTCTACCACACTGTCGTTTGAAGTGTGCATCGCAAAAAGAGGAGCTGATTTCTCGCTCACGAATTTTTCAAGGCTTGCTCTTTCCAAATCTTCTTTTTTCGGCTCGTCCGAGCAAAAAAGATTTTGAAAACTGCCTAAATGCGCATGGCTCACGCCTGAAATAACAGGATATCCAAGTATCATTCCCGCCGGTTTATTGTATCCGTAAGGCATATTTATTTCATCATATATTTCTTTCATATCCCACAAAATACCAAGTGATGCAGCCAAATGTCCTCCTGCCGAAAATCCGGTAACAAATACTTTTTCCGGATTAATATTATATTCCTCGGCATTATCCTTTATATGCTTCATCGCTTTTGAAGCTTCAATAAGCTGCGCAGGAAATTTCTTTTTACGTGCAACCGAATAATGCAGAACAAAGGCATTATATCCATGCGGCATAAATGCCATTGCAATAGGCTCTCCCTCACGCTCAAAACACACTTCTCCGTATCCGCCTCCCGGTATTACCAATATCGCATTTCTGACAAAGCTTCCGACTTTATCTGCCGCATATACATCTAAATAAACATCTTTATTATTTTCTTCAAGATAAATTCTTTTGTAAATCATTTCAAATCATTCCTTTCCATTTTCCTATTATAATACAAATTGTAATTTTATGCAATAGCTAAAGCAAAAAAATCCCCGTCAATCCGATATACCGCAAAAAGACACGGCAGAAAACAAAACCGCCGTGCCTTTAGCCACCGCCCGATAGGGGCGTATTGATTGTGAACATATTGTTATATTTTTACAGTTACTCCGAAATTAATGTTTTTACTAATTTTTTTATCGGCTCATCATCCTTGCAAAATTCGTGATTTCCCTCGAAAATGATAAGCCTTATCCAATCGGTCCCGACTTCATTTGTTATATTTTTTAAGCGTTCCCATTCATTTTTTGCATTGCTGACCTTAAACAATTCATCTTTATCGCCAACCTCAATACATATTTCTCTCGGGTAAACAAGACACGCAATTTCAGCGTCAAGAAATTTCTTTGCGGAATCACTCCAAGTCCAATCGGACCATGATATTGTTAATCTATCGTTAAAGAAAGAACACGAAACTGCCGATTTAATTCTTGTTTCCAACGCAGAGGTAAATAACGTATAAAACCCGCCGTAAGAAAGTCCGACCATGCCGAAGTTTTTCACATAGTCCTGCGCTTCAAACCAATCAAGCATTCTGATTATTCCAAAAACCTCCACGGCGGTTACAGAGCTTCCGACTCTTTTTAATCGTGCATCAATTTCCTGTCTGTTAAAATCAAGTTCATATGCTTTTTGATCCCACAAAAGTAATTGCGGTGCAAAAGCATTTACATCATGGCAAATAACCCTTTGAAGCATATTATTATAATTTGAAGTATCACCGTAGACTCCCGATATCAATTCCGGCGTTCCCAAACCTCCGTGCTGAACAATTACCATAGGACGTTTTTTATCGTCCTTTTTGAACAACAGCCCGGAAATCCAAACCCCGTCCAATATTTCGAAGCTCATTCTGTAAATCGAATAATTCTCCTCATCCGAAAGCTTTTCTGTTTTGGTATTCGGAATACCGCTGTATTCATAGTCTGTCAAAGGCCAGCCGAGCATTTTTTTTAAGTCATCACGATATTTATTTTGATTTTTAAAAATATCTTTTATGTACAAATCGCGTTCCTGTACGCAAGCCCTCTCCCGATTTCGTATCAAAGCTTCAATTCCGTCAAGATATTCCTTTTTATATTGTTTGCTTGTTTCTTTTTCTTCCCTGTAATTCATAAAAGTCTCCTCCGCAGCCCTGTGACGGCTGTCGCCACAGTTTTATTATTTAATAAATTGCATTTACGTTTTCCATATAATTTTTTATTAATAATGCTTTACAATAAAATTCACAATCGGCGAATTATCATCAAGTCCATGAGGATGATGATCGCCGCCT
>CAKSJU010000112.1 GCA_934463455.1 uncultured Clostridia bacterium
CACCGAGTATCGTTTTCGACATGTGCAATATTATATCCCTTTTTGAGCATCATAATTTCCAACTCAGGAAATGCTCCGAAATATTCTGTTTTCAAAAGCCATTTGTCTGTCCTGTTCTTTTTATCCGCAAATACAACAACTGCTTTTTTTCCCTCAAATTCAAACTCATTTTTTTCAAATCCAAAAAAAATCTCCATAATTTTCACTCCCATTTATTTTAAATCTCTGAGGTTATATATATTTTATCATAAAAAAAATACAAAAGCAAGTAAAAAACAGTATAAAAACCAAATTTTTCTATGTTATTTACGGATAAAAAATCAAGGTCTTAAAATCAAAAGACCTTGATTTTTTATTATCTTTTAATCTTATTGGTTGTAGTTTTTTCAAAAGCTTTATCGCATATTCTCACTTCGCTTATATGCTTATAAATCGGCAGCGGCACACATATATCCGCAATATCTTTTTTAAGCTTTTTCAAAATATCGGTATCACCGAGTTTTTTAACTTCCTCCTCGTTCAGAAAAACCTCTGCTGAAAGTCCTGTCTCCGCTCCGCTTTTCCCGCGTATTCCTCTGACAACCACTTCATCTACATACGAAATTGACATAATATAGTTTTCAATTTCTTCCGGATATACATTTTTGCCGTTTTCAAGAACAATTATATTTTTCTTTCTGCCTGTAATAATAATCTGTCCCTTTTCGTTCATTCTCCCATAGTCACCGGTTTTAAACCAACCGTCTTTCAGAACTTCCTTTGTTTGTTTTTCGTTTTTGTAATACCCCATCATAACGGTTTTACCTTTTACGCATATCTCACCGTCACCTTCCGGAGTTACATCCTCAAATTTAACCTCAAGACATTCTACCGGTACACCAGCGGTTGTATAATCATTAAAATAGTCTCTGTTACCGCTTATCAAAGGCGAACATTCGGTAATTCCGTAACCGTTTGTAATATCCAGACCGACAGCCTCAAAAAATTCTCCGAGCTCGCTCCTCAGCGGTGCGCCTCCGGAAAGTATTTTTTTCATGTTTCCTCCGAATACTGCATGAATGGATTTAAACATTTTTCTGCGCAAATCTATTCCCGCACATCTCAAAGCATTGCTTATCTTTATCATTGTCATAAGTGTTTTATATTTCCCGGTGCTTTTTGCATTTGCGATTATTTTTTTATAGAATAATTCGGCAAACGCTGGAACGATGAAAATGTAATCCGGCTTATATATCTGAAGATTTTTCAAAATTGCTTTCATATGTTCATTGATACAAATACAAGCATGATGGTGCATAGATACCAAAATACCGGCAACAGCCTCATATGTGTGATGATACGGAAGTACCGAAAGACACCTTGTATAAACAGTCGAAATACGAAGTCCGTAGTAAACCATGCTGACAAGATTATCCTCGGAAAGCATAACTCCTTTTGCCATTCCCGTAGTTCCCGATGTATATACTATCATTTTAAGCTTGGATATATCATTTTCCAAAGATGAATAAGAAGTGTCTCCGTTTTTGTACAGAGTCTTTCCTTTTTCATAAAATTCTTTAAACGACACTCGGTTTTCTTCTGTAACTTCGCGGTCAAAGCCTATAAAATACCTTATTTTCGGAAGTGCTTCCGCAAGCTGCGGAATAATATTTTCAAATTGCTTTGAATAAAATAAAACTTCACTGTCGCTGTTGTCAAGAACGTTAATTATATCTCCCATCGGCAGTTCCTTATCAACCGGCACAAAAACTCCGCTGCTCTTTAATGCCGTAAGATACACCAATATCCATTTGTAACTGTTTTTTCCTATAACCGCTATGTGCGAAGAAACTACGCCAAAAGACGCAAGTGCCGTACCCAAATAACGCGTGTCCTCCTCAAATTCTCTGTAAGTAACGGTAATTACATTTTTATCTTTGTCTTTGTACTTAAATGCAGGCTTGTCACCCGCTTCTTTTACTGCAAGCTCCAGTAAATTTTTTATGCTTGATACCGGTTCTACATCATTGTACGGATAGTTTTTTTGATTTTTCAATTTTTACAAGCTCCCTTTTACTAATATGATTTTATTATTTCCTATTGACGAATTGAAATACTACTGTTATAATTATTATACCAACAATGTGTTGTTTTTTCAACCATTAGTTTTAAATAAAATGCCGCAAAACCGACATTTTAAATCTTAATGTCGGTTTTTATCAATCAACGGAGGTATACTCGATATGAAAAAAACCAAAGAATCAAGGCGTGTCAAAATGACAAAAAATCTTTTGAAAGCTTCACTTGCAGAATTGCTGGAAAGCGACCCCATAGCAAAGGTTACAATAAAAAAAATATGCGAAAATGCTGACGTAAACCGTTCAACATTTTACACATACTACCATGACCAGTTCGATTTACTTGATGAAATCGAAAACGAAGTTATATCCACAGTGCCAAGCATTAATTTACATATAAAACAACCGCGTGAAAAGCTGCTTACCGAATTTTTTGAATATATGAACGATAACAAAAAAATATATATTGCACTTTTTAAAAATTCCGCAAATCAAAAATTCCGAAGCAGAGCGATAAATAAACTGTTCGGAAAAAGTGACAGTGACACTGATTGGATTTTAAAAACCGACATTACGGACGGCATACACTTTCCGATGCTCATGAGTGCTTTCGGCGCAGTCAGCTTAGCAGAAAAATGGATTTTCGGCGAAATAAATTGTACCGCCCGCGAGCTCGCATTTGCTATCGCAAAATTCATTGAATAAAACAAGAAGGGGGATGTTAAAAAACTCCGGAACGCAAGAAAAGAAGAGAAAAACACATATTACAAAAAATATAGTTGTTGTAATCAAGCCTTTTTCCTATCTCCTCAAAAATGGAACTGTTTAAAAAGCCGGTTGACTTTTTAAACAGCTCATTAATTATCATCCATTCATAAATCTTGAAAGGAAAGCTTTTGTTTCTTCCTTTTGAGGATTTTTGAAAATTTCCTCCGGAGTACCCTCTTCACAAATTACACCGTCGTTCATAAAAATAACACGGTTGGAGACATCACGCGCAAAAGCCATTTCGTGAGTTACAATAATCATTGTAAGTCCTTCTTTTGCAATATTTTTGATAACCTCCAAAACTTCTCCTACCATTTGCGGGTCAAGAGCCGATGTCGGCTCATCAAAAAGTATAACATCAGGCTTCATCGCAAGTGCTCTTGCAATTGCCACCCTTTGCTTCTGACCTCCGGAAAGCTGTTTCGGTTTTGCATTAATATACGGTGCCATTCCCACTTTTTCAAGATAGAACATTGCTTCTTTCTTTGCGGTCTCTTTATCAACCTTCAGTACTTTTCTCTGACCTACCATGCAATTTTTCAAAACAGACATATTTTCGAACAAATTAAAGCTTTGAAAAACCATCTCAACCTTTGCTCTGTATGCCGGTATGTTTTTCTTTTCAAGAATATTTTCTCCGTTATATACAATTTCTCCGCCGGTAGGCTCTTCCAAAAGATTAATACATCTCAGCATTGTCGATTTACCCGAACCGGATGAACCTATGATACAAGTTACATCTCCTCGGTTTACCGAAAAATTAATATCCTTTAAAACTTCATTCTCTCCGAATGTTTTTTTCAATCCCTTTACGGCTATAACAGTTTCACTCATTACTTTGCCTCCTTTACGGTAAACATTTCGTCGGGCATAGTTGACGAATGGTGTATAACATATGATGACGGACCGTCAATCTTGTGTTCAATATATTTAAGAATACGGGTTATACTGAATGTGAGAATAAAGTAAATAATGCAGGCAACCACATAGGTTTCAAAAATCGCCCATGTCATTTTCGAAACTTTCGCCGTAAAGAAATACAATTCCGTAACGCCGATAACATTCAAAACAGATGTATCCTTAATGTTTATAACAAACTCATTGCTTATAGCCGGCAATATATTTCTCATTGTTTGAGGAATAATTACATTTATCATAGCCTGCCAGTGATTCATTCCTATAGAGTATGCACCCTCAAACTGACCTCGGTCAACCGATATTATTCCGCCTCTTACAATTTCCGCCATATAAGCACCGGTATTAATTGAAACAATAAATATACCTGCCGGAATAAGCGGCAGCGTCAATCCGTCGTTCATAAAAGCATATCCCCAGTAAATTACCATAGATTGAACCATCATAGGAGTGCCTCTGAATATTTCGACATATATGCTTATAATTGCATTAACAATTTTTAAAAGTATTCTTACAAGCGGATTTTTCGATGCGGGAACTGTCCTCACAATTCCGGTAATAAGACCGATGATAAGACCGATGATTGTACCGGCAAGAGCAATAAGCATCGTGTAGCCTATTCCCTGTAAAAAATATCCGTAATATTGCTTTATAATATCAATTACTTCATTTATAAATCCAGACATATTAATCTCCGTTCTGCCAATACTCCGGCAGAAGATTTATCATTCTGCCGGAGCGTTCGCCAAAATTTAGTTTTCATCTGCAGGTGCAATGTTAACCATGCTGTTCATCAATTCTTTCTGAGCATCCGCATCCAAATCCGCCAATGCACTGTTGATTTTTTCCGTTAAGTCTGAGCCTTTTTTCACACCTACCGCAATACTTACTTCATCATCATCAACCTTAAAACCGGTATCGTTATTTTTAAGAGGTACATAATCGTAAGCAGAATCCATGCACACAGCCATAGCTGTAGGTTCTTCGGCAACATAACCTTCAATGGTTCCCGCACCGAGTGCAATGAACATTGTCGAGAAGTCAGCAAGCTCGCTTGCCTTAGCTTCTGTTTGAGATGTCAATGCGTCCAAGTGGAATGTTCCCGATTGAGCCGCAATTTTTTTATCTTTTAAATCAGCAATTGTTTTAACATCCGATAAATTGCCTTTTTTGGTTACGATAACAAGATTTGATGTATAATAGTTATCGGAAAAATCAATTTTTTCTCTTCTTTCCGTCGTAGGGCTCATTCCTGCTATAATCATATCAAGTTTTCCCGATTGTACGCCCGGAATAAGGCTGTCCCATTCATAGGAATAAATCTCAAGCGTTTTTCCCATGGAATCCGCGATTTTTTTCGCAACCTGAACATCATATCCGTTAGTATACATTTTATCAACATTCTTAATCGGAACAGCACCGTTTGATTCATCACTTTGTGACCAGTTGTACGGAGCGTAATTACATTCCATACCAACACGCAAAACACCGTCGTCCTTTGCTTTTTCTCCGTTTGAGCCGCATCCTGCCATACTGAGCATTACCGTTGCCGCAAGCAGCATTGAAACAATTTTTTTCATAATAATTAACCACCTTTTTAAAATTTTAAAATTCGCGTACCGCATCGCGGTACTAAAAAAACCGTGAACGCTTATAGCAAAACGTACACGGCTTAATAACAACCTAAAATACCTTTTAACTACAATAGCGCTTCACAATTGTGACAGTCTGCAACATATTCTGCTGCAGCCCAACATATGCTTTCCGTTCAAAAAACATACATTTCGGCGATATTTCCTTTCACACGATTCCGATTGACGTCGTATAAACCGTGATACTGATAAAGACCGCGCCTCTACTGTTAGTTGATTTTTTAAATCTACTTTGTTCATTATGACACCGTTTTTATATTATGTCAATACTTAATTTTATTTTTTGACACATTTTAATAATTTTTTCTTTTAATTTCCAAAATACTTATTTCTTTTATACATATTGCATTTAATCACAAGTTTACCGTAATCGGAATATTATGTAAAGACGGAATAAACTCCGTTAATAAAAAATAAAGGAGCTTTATAATATGGAAAACAACGAAAATTGTATCTGTACCTGCGTGGGATATGCTTTTGTACCTATACAGTGCTATAATGAAAAAAATGTATTTTCAGCAGAAGACGCATTAAAA
Source organism: uncultured Clostridia bacterium (assembly GCA_934463455.1). Classification (GTDB taxonomy): domain Bacteria; phylum Bacillota; class Clostridia; order UBA1381; family UBA1381; genus CAKSQL01. The sequence goes on from CAKSJU010000112.1 coordinate 5,929, forward strand.
AATGCAAGTCTCTTTCCCGAGCTTGTGCTCACAATGAAAGAGTACGGAAATACATGCAAAGCTTCGGGAGGTGCGGAATAATGGATAAACTCAAACTGTTGCAGCAATTGCAGTCATATAATTTCGCAGCATATGATATGCTTTTGTACCTTGATACTCACCCTAGCGATAAAAAAGCTTTTAATTTGTTTAAAAGCCTTGTAGAAAAAACAAAAAAAATAAAAACCGAATATGAAAGCCAGTACGGTCCGCTGACGGCATATTCCGCAGCGGCATTTGACAGCTTCACTTGGATAGATTCACCGTGGCCATGGGAAAAGGAGGCAAATCAATAATGTTTAAATATGAAAAATTTTTGCAGCGTCCGATAAAAAT
>CAKSJU010000113.1 GCA_934463455.1 uncultured Clostridia bacterium
GGAGGTTTTTTCGTCAAGCCCGAACATCAAATTCATATTTTGCACTGCTTGTCCTGCTGCGCCTTTTACAATATTGTCAAGAGCGGAAACAATTATCGCACGGTTAAGCCGTTTATCAACACACACGCCGATATCAACAAAATTGCTGCCGGCAACATGCTTTGTTTCGGGGAGCTCGCCGGGCTTTTTAACTCGTACAAAATACTCGTCTTTATAGAAATCTTCGTATATTTTGTGAATTTCCTCAACAGTGTGCGGAGTTTTCAAATTCATATATATTGTCGCAAGTATTCCTCTTTTTTGCGGAATAAGGTGTGGAGTGAAAGAAAGCATTATCTGCTCTCCCGCAGCGTGCGAAAGCTCTTGCTCTATTTCCGAGGTATGACGGTGAGTTGCTACTTTATATGCTTTTGTATTTTCCGTACATTCGCAGAAATGATATGCAAGATTTAAGCTTCTGCCTGCGCCGGTAACTCCGGACTTTGCGTCTATGATTATATTTTTCGTATCCGCAATCTTATTTGCCAAAAGCGGATATGCACCGAGTATGGAACAGGTTGTATAACAACCAGGGTTGCCTATCAGACGCGCCGACTTTATTTTGTCACGGTGCAATTCGCAAAGACCGTAAACCGATTCCTTTAAAAGCTCGGGAGAAGAATGCGGCTGACCGTACCATTCTTCGTATACCTTAGGGTCATCGTAACGAAAATCACCGCTTAAATCAATAACCTTGAGACCTGCATTTATAAGGTCGGGAATAACGGTTTTTGAAGCCCCGTGAGGCAAAGCGGTAAATGCGACGTCACATTTTGATATTTTGTCGATATCCAATTCGCTGCAATCCAAATCAAGTACATGATTAAAGTTCTGATATACTTCATTTATATTTTTTCCCGCAAAGCTTTGCGAGCCCAAAAATTCTATGCTCACCTGCGGATGCTTTGACAAGAGGCGCACAAGTTCAATTCCCGCATATCCGGTTGCGCCCAAAACAGCTGCTTTTATCATTATTTTTCGCTCCTTTTTATAAGTAAAATTTAAATCGCAGCAACGCTCCGGCTTTGCTTGCAAAGAGCAGAGCTTGCGGCACTATGGTTATATTTCTATTTTCAAACCGTCGTATGACGGTGAAATATCAAACGGTTTTAAATATTCAACCAGCTCATCATGAGGGTATTGCGCACCCTTTGACATATGTGAAATCATTATTTTTGAATGTTCTTTCATGAGCTTAAGATTTCGGAAGGTTGCGCTCATTTCGGTAATCATATGCAGGTTATTATGCTCAAATATACGGTAGTCACCCTCTTGGTCGTAAAGAGTTCCGTCAAAAACGACAAGGTCATATTTGTGCTTTCTTATTTCGTGCCAGCTTGAATTTAGAAGCCATGCGCCGTCACAGCCCCAAAAAACGGTTTTTTCTCCGTCCGAAATTATATAGTGAAGCGGCTGCTCGGCGGCGTTTGCGACCGAGTGGTTTGCGGGAATTGCAATAACGCTGTATCTCCCGACTTGTGTTTTTGTAAACATCGGAATGATGCTTTGAACGGCATTTGTGCTGCCGATGGTTTCCTTTGCTCCGGCGTTGTACCGGATTTCGGTATTTTCCCCAAACATTTTGTTTACGGCTTTCTGCGAATAGTGATCGTCGTGAGTGTGTGTAATCAAAATGTTTTCTACATTTTGTAAGCTGCATTCATTTTTTTCGATGTAATCGAGTGTTTCATCATTAAAATCTATAAGTAAGTCGTTATTTATCATTACCGAGGTGCGTCTTCTGAAAAAATCTCCGTCTTTGCGTGATGTAATATCCCAATCTGCGGCACCTGTTCCCATAAATAAAATATCCATAAGCTAAAACTCCTGTTTATTAATCATAGTCTTTAACCAGCAAAGCTCTTATATATCCTTTTGATTTATCGGTTGAATCGATATAAAATCCGCGCCCGTAGTAAAATCGTATAAGTGAAGTGATTTTTGAAGCGGTGTGAAGCGAAAGCTGTTTTACGCCTTGGTCTATCATAATTTTATCTACGATGTTCATAATCGATTTACCGATACCGTTGTTTTGAGAGGTGATTTTCACTCCGAAACGGCTTAAATATGCAGTATGTGTTTCATGGTCGATTTTAAGTCGTACACTTCCGACCGGGTCGCCGTCGGAAAAAGCTATAAGAACAATTTTGTCTTTTAAATCATTTTCTATATCTTCGTAAGTTTCATCAAGTGCGGGAGTGTGCTCTACTCCGGCAAGCTCTCGGTATTTAACGAATGCCTCGCGGGTTATGCTCATAATATCGGAAATATCGTCGTGATTTGCCACGCGCACTTGAAAAAGTGTGCTGAATTCATAGTTTTTCATGCCGATGCCCCCGCTTATCTGCTCATTAATGTTGCCATGACAGCTTTTTGCGCATGGAGCCGATTTTCAGCTTCATCAAAAATTGCCGATTGTGCGCCGTCTATAATATCCTCCGTTACTTCGTATCCTCTGTAAGCGGGCAGGCAGTGCAGGAATATTGCATCGTTTTTAGCATGCTTCATCAGCTCGCTGTTTACCCGGTACGGCATAAAAATGTTTATGCGTTCCGCTTTTTCGGATTCCATACCCATGCTTACCCATGTGTCGGTATAAACAACATCTGCGTTTTTGATTGCTTCGGTCGGGTCTTCTGTAATCAATAAGCTTCTGCCTGCTTTTTTGAAATCGGCTTTTGCATTTTCGGTGACCTCGCTGTCGGGCATATAACCCTTTGGAGAAGCTACGGCGCAGTCAAGCCCCGCTTTTGCACAGCCGTACATAAGAGAATGTGCCATATTATTTCCGTCGCCTATATATGCAAGCTTAAGTCCCTCCAGCTTGCCCTTTTTTTCGTAAATTGTCTGCAAATCCGCAAGAACTTGGCAGGGGTGAAGTAAATCGGTAAGCGCGTTAATAATCGGAATGTCGGCATATTCTGCCAAATCAAGCACATCCTGATGTGAGAAGGTGCGAATCATTATTCCGTCCAAATACCGTTCAAGCACCTTTGCGGTGTCATGAATGGTTTCGCCTCTGCCGAGCTGAATGTCATGAGAGGAGAGGAAAAGCGGATAACCGCCGAGCTGTACCATTCCGACTTCAAAAGAAACACGCGTTCTTGTTGAAGATTTTGAAAAAATCATTCCGAGAGTTTTTCCTTTTAAAATAGGATGCGGGGTACCCTCTTTTAATTCTTTTTTTAATTTAACGGCAAGCTTTAAAAGGTTTTCAACTTCTTCCTTTGAGCAATCGTGCAGGCTTATAAAATCTTTCATTTTGTCAATTCCTTTCGTTTAAATATCTTGTATACATTCATTAAAGGCTTTTACAAATCCGTCAATGTCGGATTTGGTTATATTAAGCGGCGGCGCCAGTCTGAGCGTACTGCCGCAAAGGCTTGTAAGATATTTTTTTTCAAACAGTTTTTGATAGGCTTCTTTTGCGATTTCGGGATTAAGCTCAATGCCTATCAAAAGCCCGGCGTATCTTATCTCTTTAATTTTGTCGGATTGCAGTGCCTTTAATTTACCGATAAAGTATTCCGACATTTCTCTTGTGTTTTCCAAAAGATTTTCCTTTTCGATAATGTCAAACATTGCATTGCCTGCGGTGCATGCAAGCGGATTTCCTCCGAAGGTGGAGCCGTGGTCTCCCGGAGCAAAGCTTTTTGCGACAAAATCCTTTGCACATACGGCACCTATCGGCACACCGCCGCCAAGTGCTTTTGCACAAGTGAAAATATCCGGCTCAACACCGTAGGCTTGATATGCAAACCATTGTCCGCTTCTGCCCATGCCGGTTTGAACCTCGTCAAAAATCAGTATTATATCCTTTTCATCGCATAGTTTGCGAACAGCTTTTACATAATCCAAATCCATGGGATAAACGCCGCTTTCGCCCTGAATCAGCTCAATCATTATTGCTGCGGTATGTTCACCGACTGCTGCGTTCAATGCGCCTATGTCGTTGGGTTTAACTTGATGAAAGCCGGGAGTTAGCGGACGGTAAGGCGCTTGGAATTTTTCCTGACCCGTTGCCGCAACCGTTGCAAGTGTTCTGCCGTGGAAAGATTTGTCGAGAGATATAACCTCATACTTATCCTTCCCCTGCTTGTAGTAATATATTTTTGCAAGCTTTATCGCACCTTCATTTGCTTCCGCACCCGAATTGGCAAAAAATACTTTATCCGCACAGGTGTGTTTTACCAATTTTTCCGCAAGAGCTGTCTGCGGCTCGTTGTAGTAATAATTACAAATGTGGATTTCTCTGTCAATCTGTTCGTGAAGTGCTTTTGTAAATTCGGGATGAGAATGACCGAGAGCATTGACGGCAATTCCGCCGAGAAAATCGTTATACTCTTCACCGTCTTTTGTATAAAGCTTTATTCCTTTTCCTCTTTCAAAAACTACCGGAAGTCTTTTTCCGAAAGTATTCATATAATAAAGTTCATCGTTTTTTATAATCTGTTCGGTATTCAAATAAAACGCCTCTTTTCAAATTGATGTTTTAATTATACATCAATATGTATAAAAATTCAACTGTTTTTCTTCGTTTTATAAAATTTTTACGTATTTATACCATATATTTGTATGTTTTTGGTCATTGTGAAAATATCGCTCTTGACATTGATTGTAAACAATGGTATAATTTTAGTAAAAATACACTTATATAAGGAAGGGCAGCTTATATGAAAAAATATAAATTTTTGGCATTTGATTTTGGTGCTTCGAGCGGCAGAGCAATGCTTGCAACTTTTGACGGTAAAAAGATAGAACTTGAAGAAAAACATCGTTTTTCAAACGACCCGGTTACCGTAAACGGCGGAATGTACTGGGATGTACTCAGACTTTTCCATGAAATTAAACAGGGTATTTTAAAATGTGCCAATTCGGGCGACAGAGATATAGATTGTATCGGTATAGATACTTGGGGTGTGGACTACGGTCTTTTGGATAAGAATGATATGCTTTTGGGCAACCCGCACCATTACCGCGATACGCGTACCGACGGTATGTACGAAAAAGCTTTTTCGATTGTTCCGAAAAAAGAAATATTCAAGGATACCGGAATAGCGTTCAACTGGTTTAACACAATTTATCAGCTTTTGAGCGAAAAGCTTTCCGGCTCAACAGCACTGAAAGAGGCGAAAACACTTTTGTTTATGCCGGATTTGTTCAATTTCTTTTTGACGGGAGAAAAAAGATGCGAATATACCGTGGCGTCAACTTCGCAGATGTTTGATTCGGAAAAATACGAGTGGTCGGAAGATTTGCTTTCAAAACTGGGTATTCCGTCGGACATTTTCCCGAAGATTATTTATCCGGGAGAGCAGGTCGGCGTTTTGAAAAAGGAGCTTGCCGAGGAACTGGGAGTGGGTCAAATCCCCGTTATGGCGGTAGCTTCTCATGATACCGGCTCGGCGGTGGCATCGGTTCCGGTAACCGATACAAAAGATTTTGTATACATATCGAGCGGTACATGGAGTCTTATGGGTGTTGAACTCGATAATCCGATTATATCGGATAAATCGCTGAAGTATAATTTCACAAATGAGGGCGGAGTTAATAAAACAGTTCGTTTCTTAAAGAATATTATGGGATTGTGGCTCATTCAGGAGTCGCGCCGTCAATGGGACAGAGAGGGCGTGCTTTTGAGCTTTGACGAACTGGAAAAGCAGGCAAACGAGGCAGCACCGTTTGCGAGCCTTATTGACCCCGATTACGAAGCCTTTCAGACTCCGGGCAATATGCCGGAAAAAATCCGTGATTACTGCCGTATGACAAATCAGCAGGTACCGGAAACAAGAGGCGAAATTGTCAGATGTATAGCGCAAAGTCTGGCATTTAAGTACAGACAGACCGTCGAGAATATGGAGGATGTTACCGGAAGAAAATATTCGGTTATAAACATAGTCGGCGGAGGAATAAAAGATAAAATGATTTGCCGGTTTACGGCAAATGCTACCGGGCGCGTTGTGGAAGCGGGACCGGTTGAAGCAACAAGCATAGGAAATGTTATTGTGCAGGCAATGGCTGTCGGAGCGATAAAGGACCTTAAAGAGGGCAGAGAAATAATTAAAAATTCCTTTGACATAGCACGCTATGAGCCCCGGGATAAGGAAGAATGGGACAATGCTTATATTAAATGGTGCGAGATAATCAAAAAATAAACATATATAAAAAACGGCTTTCATATAATTATATGAAAGCTTTTTTTA
>CAKSJU010000114.1 GCA_934463455.1 uncultured Clostridia bacterium
CCGCTGTTTTTTACAGCCTCAGCTATAGCATTAAAATTAATTTTATGTTCGATATAGTTTTCGCAATGCTGAATATTAAAGGTCATTATTTTTATTTCTCTTTTGTTAAAATCCATGTTATCTTCATTCCTTTTAACTTTTTACATAAATACGTGTTCTCATTGCCGTCCATGTATGCCGTCCCTCAATCCATACTTCAATGACAACATCGGCATAGCAAAAATCGGGGTTTTCCGAATAAACTCTTAAATCAAGCTCCGACATTGTGCTGTTTGTGTAATGCAAAGGCATACTGAAGGTACGTCCCGGTAAAACCTGCAATGATTCCGGAGCATTTATTCTTATGTTCAGCCACTGATGATGTGCATACGGTGTTGCTTCCGCATACAGCTTAAGTCTTAACGGCTCGCCGGCTTTTAAGAATACACCGTCCTCATGCTCCAAATACAGAGTAAACATATGGTTATCCTTGCGGACGGTCATAGGTCCAAACTGCTCGTGAGCAATAATCGGACGTGGGTTATATCCCATTCCGATACCGGGCAGACGTTTTACCTTTCTGTCGCGGCAGAACAAATCCTCCCGGGCATACACGCTGTATCCGCCCTCCGCAAAAACATCGCATCGCTCGCTGTCCAAAAAGCGTGGAACAGCGCGAAGTATTCTCTCCGAAAGCTCATCAACATTTTTCGGAATTTCCCCGAGCACATATCCCTTTGTCTTATCGATACACATTGTATTAATAATACCGCCGATAGGCTTTGTCCACTTTTCCGGCAAATTACCGCTGCCGTGTATTATTCCGAATATAGCACCAAGCGTTCCGGCAGTACAATCCGTATCCTCTCCGCAGTTTACAGCAGTGCAAAGGCACTTGCCGAAGTCATCGCCTCCGTAATACCACGCAATCATCATCAATCCGATATTATTGGGGCAATCATTGCCAACCGGCTCAAGCGGGAAATCCTCCGTATTTTCGGGAATTTCAAACTGAACGGAAAACGTTCCGGGAATTTCATTCATCATGCGCTTGCGGGCTGCTTTCCAATCTATTCCCGATTCATAACATTCTCTTGCAAGCTTAACCGCTTTTGCAACAAGGCAATCCTCCGGAATATAGGAAAGAGCTATTTCTATCAGCTTTTCCCTGTCCGATTCGACAAAAGCCGCACTCTCAAGTGCCGCGCAAAACAGTTCTCCGTACATACCGTCGCCGCTATGGTCAACAACAGCATCTTCATACGCATATTTGACAGCCAAATCCGGATTACCGGGGCAAAGGCATGCCCATATTTCACTTCGAATAAAGCAGCCGCAGCTGTTACGATATGTATTTTCCACATGACCGCTCAATGCGGGATTCATCCCCGCACGCATATTTGCCATTCCGCGTCCGTATTCGCACCAATCGGGGTTAAGAAACGTAAGCCAATATTCGCCTAAAATTTCGGCATTTAACTGCTGTCCGTATTTTTCGGCAGCAACAAGCCAAACAAGCTGAAGATCAAGATCATCGTTAGGCGGCGGGTTTCCCTCCAAATCCTCCTGAACATAATAATCTACATCAAACACTCCTCTTTTTGCCTCAAACGGCGCACCCAGCACACCGCCGATATTTTTTCCCGTCCAACAGCCGAGAATTTTATCCTTTAGAGTTTCAACATTAATCTGCATAACACAAACCTCCGTAATATTAATTTTTTTATTAATATTATAAACCTTGAAGGTCTGCCTGCCAATGCTTATTTTTCAGATTTAAGTGTCTGATTTTCAGTTTTTTTGTTTTTCCTGCCGGTATTGATTCGGAGTCATGCCGGTATACTTTTTAAATACAGAATAAAAATGGCTTTTATCCGCATATCCTACCGCAGCCGATATCGACTCAACAGAATTGCTTGTTTCGGTCAAAAGACGGACAGCCTCATTCATACGCCTTTCCCGAATATATGTTGACAAGCTCATCCCGCTTATTTCACGAAATTTTGTACTCAAATAATTCGGGTTGTAAAAATATCTTTCCGCCAGCTGACTCAACGACATTTGCCCGAAGCAGTTTTCGTTTACATAATTAATTATTTCCGTATTAACAGCTCCGGATAAAACCGATAAACCGCTGCTTTTTAAAGCACGAGTCATTTTCGAAATAACAACACGCAGGTATCCCGAAAGAATATCCTGCCAGCCCTTTTGCCTGTCCTCCCATTCGCGGAGCATATACCCGAACAAATTATGCAGTTCGAGAGATTCTTCGCCGCGAAAGCGGACAACACAGCGGGAATGTTCAAATTCCTTATCGAAGCCGTCAAATAACGAAAGCGAAAACAACGCCTCCATGTCATCGGGATTGCTTATTATCGCATTTAAAAATTGCGGTTTCAGCAAGCAATTTATATATTGCATGTCGTCGGAGAGAACGGCATGAGTCTGCCCGATATTAATAAATATCAAGTCGCCCCTTTTTACCTCGACAGATTGGTTGTCAATGCTGTGATAACCCGAGCCGCTGTATATATAAACAAACTCTAAAAACTCATGTATATGCGGTTTATCGGCGGCGTTTTTAATCGGCGACATATAAAGCATATCGGTATCGCAAAAATAATCTTTATTCCGATAAACGTGCATTTTTCTCACTTCCGTCATACATTCTTTCGGCAATTCCCATATATTATTTTACCACATTTGTCCTATTGTTTCAATAGGAAGTTTTGTCGAATTTTATAATTCCTACTTCAAGGGATGAGATAACCGACGCAAGCGCATTCGAGTTGTTATCCACCGTAATAAAATCCGCCGCCTCTCTCGCCTCCGAAACGGCATTTGCAACCGCAATGCCTATACCTGCGTTTTTTATAAGCTCTATATCGTTATAGTTATCGCCTATACCTATAGTTTTTTTCTCATCTACGCCCAAAAGCTTTGCCAGCTCCAAAAGAGCGTCGCCTTTGGAAACACCGAGAGGGAGCACCTCGTAATAGTTTGCGCTGCTTTGCACAAACTGATACATTCCCGCATAAGGCGAGTTCGCAAGTCCCTCGGCAAGCGCCGGCATTTGATATTCCTCTGCCAAAAAAATAACCTTTTTCCACGGCACGAAAATATTGTGATAATCAAGATAATTATGCGGAAGATTTTCGTGATTTCGGTGCATTTCCCCAATCCTGTTATCCTTACAGAAATACAGATTTGAATCGGTGCAAACCTCTATACCGATTTCGGGGAAATTCTCCTCAACATATTCGGCAACTCTTACCGCCGCGCGGTCAAGCTGTTTGCCCCAAAGTATTTTATTTTCTTCAAAATCATAAATAGCTCCGCCGTTAAAGCATATCATGGGAACATTCGGACGGATTAAGTCCAAAAGCAGCTTTGCTCCCATAGGCACTCTGCCGGTCGCAAAGGTAAAATACCCGCCCTCCGCCATAAAATGCTCTATTGCCTCACGGTTTTGCGCGGTGAGTCGTTTATCGCCGGTCGTAAGCAAAGTATCGTCCAAATCGGTACAAAGCAGTACACCCTTAAATTTATTTCCCATTTTCCTCTCCGTTTCTTAAGATGCTGAGCGAAATATGCTTCGGCAAACCGTTTTCGGTAAGTATCTGAGCCTCGCCCATGATGAGCGGACGCGCATATTTTATAAATTCCGCCGTTACATCGTTTCCGTTTTCGGATATATATTCGGGCGGCATTGTTTTTTCAAAATTTGCCGCAGAGGTTACGTTGTTTTCCACAATTTCAACCTCATAATCTCCCACTCTCAAAAATCCGGGTACAATTCCGCTTTTGCCCGCAAAAGCTGCATTTGCGGCAAAAAATCCTATCTTTTCCGCTTCGTTAAGGTCGGTAAGCGAAGTAAAATGACCGCCGCAGCGTTGCGGCACATTAAGCTCGATTCCTCTTGTTTTCCACCCGAAATGTTCCTTTACAAAGCCCGCAACAACTCCTGCCGCACCGGCAAGCTGAACATGTCCGAATATATCATGCGCACCGGCTTCGCTTTCGCAGAAATATTTTCCGTTTTCGTCCTTAATCCCCTCCGAGATTGCGACGATAATGTTTCGTTCTCCGCATTTTTCTATATCGTCAAGGATTTTTTCCTTGCTTACCGGAGCTTCGGGAAGATAAATAAGATGCGGAGCATTCGACGTTTCACATCTTGCCAAAGACGACGCTGCCGTCAGCCAGCCCGCATTTCTGCCCATAATCTCTACAATTGTAACTGATTTTTCAAGATAAACCGCGCTGTCTCGGGCAATCTCCTTTACCGTTGCGGCAACATATTTTGCCGCCGAGCCGTAGCCGGGAGTATGGTCCGTTCCCGCCAAATCATTATCGACCGTTTTCGGCACTCCGACGGTTTTCAAATTTTTCCCGAATTTATTTGCATACGAAGAAAGCTTTGCGACAGTATCCATGGAGTCGTTCCCGCCGATATAAACCAAATGAGTTATATCCTTTTTTTCAAAATAATCAAAAATTTCTTCATAAACCTCGTTTTTTCCCTCTGTTTCCGGCAATTTATATCTGCATGACCCCAAAAATGCCGCCGGAGTTGTTTTTAAAAGACTTCGATTTTTTTCCTCCGCAAAATAATCGTTTAAAAGCACAAGCCTGTCCTCGAAAATCCCCTTAATTCCGTTTTCCGCTCCGTAAAGCTTTACTCCTTTTTCCAGTGCCGCTTCTATCACTCCGCACAAGCTTGCATTAATCGCAGCCGTAGGCCCTCCGGACTGTGCCACCGCCATATTTCCCATATTTTTTTGTTCTTCCTCTCCGTTAAAATTCTCTACATTATCTATTATACCATATTTTATGAAATTGTCAATTTTTTAGATTAAAATGAAAAAAAGCTGATTGTAAAATTCCGAATTATGGGTATATATCGCTTGTATTATGTAAAAAATAACAAAAAATCAGAAAGGACAAATGTTATGAACAAGCAATATCTTGAAATTACCGAAGTTTTTGCGCGGGAGGTTTTGGACTCGCGCGGTAATCCGACAGTTGAAGCGGAAATCTGCGCAGGCGGATTTTGCGGACGGGCAATCGTTCCGTCGGGTGCCTCGACAGGAGTTTTTGAAGCCGTTGAGCTTCGCGACGGAGACAGCAAGCGATACATGGGCAAAGGAGTAAAAAAAGCCGTCGAAAACATTAATACAAAAATTGCCGACTGCATAATCGGAATGGATGTTTTGGATCAAAGAGCCATTGACAAAAAGCTCTGCAAGCTGGACGGCACGCTCAACAAAGGGAATCTCGGGGCAAATGCAATATTGGCGGTATCCCTTGCGGCTGCACATACCGCCGCTGCGGCTTTATCACTGCCGCTTTACCGATATGTCGGCGGTACAAACGCACATATTCTGCCGCTGCCGATGATGAATATTCTAAACGGCGGCGCACATGCCGACAATAACGTTGACATTCAGGAATTTATGATTATGCCGGTCGGGGCAAAGGCCTTTAAAGAAGCTTTGCGGCAATGCACTGAGGTTTTTCACTCTCTTAAGGTCATTCTCGCCGAAAGCGGTCATCACTCCGGAGTAGGAGACGAGGGAGGTTTTGCTCCCAATCTTGAAGCGGACGAAAAGGCTCTTGATGCAATTCTTGCCGCAATAGAAAAAGCAGGCTACGCACCGGGAAAGGATTTCAAAATTGCAATAGACGCCGCGTCAAGCGAATGGTTTCAGGCAGACGGAACATACAAGCTTCCGAAAGCGGGGACAGTAAAAACCCGCGATGAAATGATAGATTACTGGGATAACCTGGTACAAAAATATCCTATTGCTTCAATTGAAGACGCACTTGCCGAGGATGATTGGGAGGGCTGGCAAAAGCTCACCGAGCGCCTGGGGGACAAAATACAGCTTGTCGGAGACGACCTCTTTGTTACAAACACGGAACGTCTTAGCAAGGGAATTTCTCTTTCCGCGGCAAATTCAATTCTGGTAAAAGTTAATCAGATAGGAACCCTGACCGAAGCCCTTGACGCAGTGGAAACCGCACAAAAAGCAGGCTATACCGCTGTTATGTCTCACAGAAGCGGTGAAACCGAGGATACCACCATTGCAGACCTTGCAGTCGCCGTAAATGCAGGGCAGATAAAAACAGGCGCGCCCTCGCGTACCGACCGTGTGGCAAAATACAATCAGCTTTTGCGCATAGAAGAAGATTTATGCTTCACGGCAGAGTACGGAGCAGAATATTTTCCTTACAA
>CAKSJU010000115.1 GCA_934463455.1 uncultured Clostridia bacterium
ATAGTTAGGCAAACGCTGATTGCCTGGTCGGCGGCTGTATTGGTATATTTTTTATTAAAATAATTGACTTTGTAAGCGCTGTGTGATAAAATTAAAAAAGGAGCATTTCGGCTGAGAGGAAGGAGCTGCAGCCAAATGACGGCATTAGCTTTAATTTGTAAAAAATATCGGGCAAAAACAAAAAATAGTTGCAGAACATAAGTTGTGCAATTAACTGAACATATTAGTTGATTGTAAAATGTGAATTTTACAATTAGCTAAACTAAACATATTGATTGGAGGAAAAAACATATGAAAAAAGTACATATTGTAACTTACACCCACTGGGACAGAGAGTTCCGCTGGGAATTTGAAAGGACAAGAATGAGACTTGTCGATTGTATTGACCACTTACTTGAAATAATGGAGGAAAAGCCGGATTACCGCTCATTCTTGTTTGACGGACAGTTCACGCTTATCGAGGACTATCTTGAAATTCGTCCCGAGAAAAAAGAGGAGATAAAAAAGCTGGTAAAGGACGGCAGGATGGAAATAGGCCCGTGGTTTACTCTGCCCGACTGTGCTCCTATACAGGGTGAAAGCGTAGTAAGAAATATTCAGTACGGCGTTAAAAGGTGCAAGGAGTTCGGCGAGCCCTTAAAATGCGGATACAATGTTTTTTCATTCGGACAGATAGGTCAGCTTCCGCAGATTTATGCCGATTTTGATATTGACACCATAATTTTCTATAAGTATATGGATCCCGCAAAATCAAAGTATCATGAATTTATTTGGGAAGCTCCCGACGGAACAAAAGCATTTGCGTCAAGACTCGGACGTGAAGCGAGATGGAACTTCTTCTTTGCGGCACATATTCCGATTGTTTATGATTTGGACGCATGGCATAAGGATTGGCAGTATACCTGGGGAGATTTGGGAAAGGTATTCCACACTGCCGATGCGGACAACTACGGTTGGTTTTACGATATTCTCGACCCCGAAACCTCATACCATCCCGAAAATTTGAGAAAGGGAATGGAAAGAGCACTTGATACGGTCAAAGGAACTGCCGCCCCCGATTGTGTACTCATGTTTGAAGGTACTGATTTTACCGAGCCGCATCCCCTCACTCCTGAAATTATAAAGGCTTTGCAGGAAGAGTATAAGGGCGAATTGGAAATTGTACATTCAACGCTTACGGATTACCTTACCGAGCTGAAAGCAGAGCTTAAGAACGTAAAGGATTTGGATACCGTAAAAGGACCTATGCGTGACGGTCCTGTGGGAAGTATTCATACTGACGTATTTTCTTCGCATCCCGAGGTTATGATTGAAAACAGCCATGCGGAAAATAAAATCGTACGTTATGCGGAGCCGCTTTCGGCAATTGCATGGAAATATAATATTTCAAGATACCCGGATACATATTTGGAAAAAGCATGGAAGCTTTTGTTCCAAAGTCATGCGCATGATTCAATGCACGGCTTGGGACCCAAAACCTTGGGAGACGGAGAAATAGCGCGCCTTTCACAAGCTAAGATTATTGCGGAGGGCTTGGAAAGAAAAGGACTTGAAAATATTACAAAGGAAATAGATACATCCTCTGTTTCGGATACCGAGTATTTCCTTTCGGTACATAATCCGTCAGCATTTGCAAGAAGCGAGGTTGTGGAAGCTTATGTTGATATTCCGCGCGATGTTATATTGAAATATATTATAATCGAGGACATGGACGGAAACAGAGTTCAGGTACAGGAAGCGGAAAGAAGCACAAATGTGCGCGCGGGTATTTATCATCCGAGAAGCAGAAATATGCCGTATTACTGCACAAAGGTACATTTGTTCTTTAAAGCTGACAACATCCCTGCTATGGGCTATAAAACATTTAAGCTGAAATGGGCGGAAAAGGATATTTATCCCTACCCTCACGAAGATTGGGACGCTCCGAGAATACTTGCGAACAATATGCTTTCGGGAACAAACCAAGCTGAGAACGAATTTATCAGAGTAAAGGTAAATCCCGACGGAACGGTTGATATTACCGATAAGGAAACAGGAAAGCTCTACAGCAAGCTCAATTATTTTACGGATATGGGAGACAGGGGCAATATGTGGTCGTATGACAATATTCCCTCGGACAGAATTATCAGCAGCGTCGGTTCGGATGCGCAGGTTTCCGTAGGTATAAACGGTCCGCTGGCGGTTAAATTCTCGGTAGACCTTAAAATGAAGCTTCCGAGAGAATATGACTTTGCAAAACAGGTACGAAGCGATGTTTTGAAAGAAATGCCTATACATGTGGATATGACTTTGAAAAAAGGTGCAAAATATCTTGAAGTTGTAACAACTATAGATAATACCGTAAAAGACCATTATTTCAAGGTTTGCATGCCAACAGGCTTAAACGCGGAAAAAACATGGGCGGAAGGGTCGTTCATGGTTTGCGAATATCCTGTAAGACCGTCGGATAACGGAGAAACAAGAGGGAATGAGCTTGCGCGTCATCCGGCACAGCTTTGGTACGATATGGCGGATGATAATAACGGTTTTGCCGTACTTACCGACGCAACAAAGGATTATGAAATTATGGAGGATTGCGAAGATAAAACCTTTGCTATGGGCTTGGTAAGAGGAACAAGGCTCAGAATTGCCTGCGATAACAGACTTTGGATGGAATATCCCGGGGATGAAAGCAGTCAATCACTGAGAGAATTTACATACAGATATGCGTTTATGCCGCATACCGATAAATGGGAAAAGGCGGGACTTTACAATGAAGCGCTTAAATTTAACGCACCTATGCACGTATGTGAATTTGGAAAACAAAAAGGTATGTTCGGACTTGAAAAGAGCTTTGTGGAAATTGAGGGAGATAATCTTATTTTGAGCTCGGTAACAAAATCCGATAATGATAAATTGCTTGTAAGAGTTTATAATCCTACCGAAAAGGAAATTGACGGAAAAATCAAATTCGGCTTTGATGTAAATTCGGCACGCTCCGTTCGTTTGGACGGTAAAGTGCGTGAAGAAATTAAAGTTTCCGACAACACCGTTTTCACAAAGGTAGGAAAGGGAAAGATTTATACAATTGAAATAGATTAATACGCAGAAAAAGGGGCTGCAAAAAAAGTCCTGAGAGCGCAAAACGGCGGTGTATCAAAAGTACACCGCCGTTTTGCGCTAACTAAAAGGACTGAACTCTGTTTAGAATTCAATCCACGTTAGCTGCATATTTTATTGAACTATTTCAACCGTAACGTGTTTAGCTTCACGGCTTGCGGCTGCTTTAACCACAGTGCGGATTGCTTTTGCAATTCTGCCCTGTTTTCCGATAACCTTGCCCATGTCACTCGGTGCGACATGCAGTTCCAGAATAACGGATTGTTCTCCCTCAACTTCATTAACGCTGACTTCTTCGGGAGAATCAACCAATGCTTTTGCAATAATTTCCAAAACTTCTTTCATGGTCGTTCCTCCTTAGAGAATGTTTGACTTTTTCAAAAGTGCTTTAACGGTATCGGTAGGCTGTGCGCCGTTGCCAATCCATTTCTTAGCTTTTTCTGCGTCAATATTAACCGTTGCAGGTTCTGTTAATGGGTTATATGTTCCGATTTCCTCAATAAATCTGCCATCACGGGGATATCTTGAATCCGCAACAACTACTCTATAAAAAGGAGCTTTCTTTGCACCCATTCTTCTAAGTCTGATTTTTACTGCCATTTCTCTCACCTCCATAAAGTGTATAAAAAGTATATATAGAACAAAAACGAAAAATGTTTTTGTTGCTAACTAAAACTTACCTCCCAGGCGCTTCATGCGTTTCAAAAGCTTTGCCTGTTTCGGATTTGAAAACTGCTTCATCATTTTTTTCATTTGTTCAAATTGCTTCAACAGCTCGTTTACATCCTGAACTCTCGTACCGCTTCCTTTTGCGATACGTACCTTTCGGCTTGCGCCTATAACCTGGGGCTTTTGCCTTTCTTCTTCGGTCATGGAGCATATTATGGCTTCAATTCGTTTCATTCGTTTTTCGCCTGCGTCCATGTCAACGGAATCCAACATTTTTTTATCTACTCCCGGCATCATTCCGATAAGCTGGGATATAGGCCCCATTTTCTTTATTTGCCGAAGCTGATTAAGAAAGTCTCCCAAATCAAAGGTCTGTTTGCGGATTTTACTTTCCAGCTCCATTGCTTCTTTCTCATCATAAGTTTCCTGAGCTTTGTCTATCAAAGTAAGCACGTCGCCCATTCCGAGAATACGGCTTGCCATTCTTTCGGGATGAAAAGCCTCCAAATCGGAAAGCTTTTCGCCTACGGAAGCATATTTTATCGGTTTTCCGGTAATTTCCTTTACCGAAAGTGCCGCACCGCCTCTTGTGTCACCGTCCAGCTTTGATAAAATAACCCCGGTAATATCAAGGTTTGAATCAAAGTGCTCGGCTACGTTTACCGCATCCTGACCTGTCATTGCATCCACGACCAAAAGTATTTCATTCGGATTTATTGCGGATTTAATATTTTGAAGCTCTGCCATAAGAGCTTCGTCTATGTGCAGACGTCCGGCAGTATCTATTATAACCGGGTCATTGCCATGTTTTTTTGCATGTTCAATCGCTTGTTTTGCAATCTCAACGGGATTTACGTCCGTGCCGAGAGAAAATACCGGCACATCAATTTGCGCACCGAGTACCTGAAGCTGTTTTACAGCGGCGGGACGGTACACATCGCATGCTACCAAAAGCGGTCTTTTATCTCTGTTTTTCCGCAGGTTGAGAGCGAGCTTTCCGCAAGCTGTGGTTTTACCGGCACCCTGCAGACCGCAAAGCATAAAAACAGTGGGCGGTGTTTTTGAGAATATAAGCTCCTCATGCTCGCTGCCCATAAGCTCGGTAAGCTCGTCACGTACAATTTTAATGATTTGCTGTGCCGGGGTGAGCGATTCAAGTATTTCTTCTCCGACTGCTTTTTCCGAAACTCTTGAAATGAAGCCTTTGACAACTTTAAAGTTTACGTCTGCCTCCAAAAGTGCAAGCTTAACTTCGCGCATTGCTTCTTTTATATCTTTTTCGGACAGCTTTCCCTTGCCTCTTAAATTTTTAAATACATTTTGCAGCTTTTCGCCAAGACTGTCGAATGCCATTATTACACCTCGCTAAAGATCGTTTTCTATATTTCCGACCGATTTAAGAAGATTTGTGACAAGATTGTCCGCTTTCTGCGGCAACGGAAGCTTTTTAAGCTCAGTAAGCCCGGATTTGACATAATCAAGCTCGGCATTTATTTCCGAAAACCGTTTCAAAAGACCGAGGACCTGTTCAAATTCCTCAAGCTGTTTTTCGCCGCGCTTAATAAAATCACGAACACCCTGTCTTGAAATATCCATATTTTCAGCAATTTCCGCAAGTGAAAAATCCTGATTGTAATAAAGCTCCATAGCTTCTTTTTGACGCTCGGTCAAAAGTCCGCCGTAGAAATCCATCAACACACTTATTGATAAATTTTTTGCCATCTTATTTCGCCACCTTGTAAAGTTATTTTGCTTTACAACAATATATTTTACATTAAAATTCATCATTTGTCAATACTTTTTTGAAAAAAATAAATTTTTTCTTAAAAACAGGTTGACAAATCGGATAAATTCTGATATAATAAACGATGTTGTAAATGCGAGGGTGGCGGAATCGGCAGACGCGCACGTTTGAGGGGCGTGTGGTTATACCTTGCGAGTTCAAGTCTCGTCCCTCGCACCAACAATTTTGCGGAATAGTGTAATGGTAGCACTAGTGACTCTGACTCACTCTGTACGGGTTCAAATCCTGTTTCCGCAGCCAAATAAGAACCTCAAGGTTGATAGAAACCTTGAGGTTCTTTTCTTTTATTTCGGTTTCAAATAAACCTTTTGCCTATGCGGTTTTCGGAATACATCGTGTAAAAGTGCTGCTGTGCAATAATGTTTTCCCCTTATCGGCAGCACAATTTTTGTGCTGAAATTGCTTAAAAATATCCGTTTCAATCAAAAAATGAAACCGTAAAATTTTACCCCGACCTTTCGTGTCAATTGTTTACCCTTTCGTGTCAACAGTTGGACTTTTCGTGTCAAAGGTATGATTTGTGCA
>CAKSJU010000116.1 GCA_934463455.1 uncultured Clostridia bacterium
GTATAAAGCTTTGGGGAGTCGGGATGAATAATAAAAACATTATTTTTTTTACGCTTAACGGTGCCGGCAATTGAAGTATTGGCATGTTCCAAAATCTTTACAACATGTCCTTCGGGTTTTTGGCTTATATCGTCTTTTTTGTCGATTTGAGCCAAAACCAGGTCTTTATCCAAAGCGTTGTTTAAGCGGTCGCCGCTGATATAAAGGTCGCACGCGCCCTCTTCTTCGGGAATTAAAAATGCGAAAAAGCCGTGCGCACTGCACGAAATTCTGCCCACAACGGTTTTTGCGTTTGTGTTCGGCTCATATCTTTTACGTTTGGTTTTGAATATTTTTACCTCATCGCAAAGCTCGGAAAGTATTTTGTCAAGCTGCGGAATATCATCCTGCGGAACACCGAGGACCGCTGCCAGCTCTTCCGATTTTAACGGTATATATTCCTTGCTTTTTATATATGATAAGACTTTTTCTTTTCTATCCATTTTTTGCTGCTCCTTTAATTCTTCTTTATATATTTTATATCATTTCCGCTTTTTCGGCAAGATAAAATTAAAAATTTATTTTTTCTTGGCGAAATCAACAAAATAATCTTGACTTTTTTTGCTTTCAGCGTTATAATTATAACATGTGCTCTATTAAATTTTAGAAAGGATTGAATAATCAAATGAAGAAAAAGAGTATTGCTGTTCTTGTTCTCATGCTGGTTGTTGCCATATTGCTGAATCTTTTATTCCTCGGCGGATTTAAAAAACTCGGCGTTACCAATTACGGCGGCATGCTGGACGAGGCAAAAGGTATCAGAAAGGGTATTGACCTTGCCGGAGGATCGGTTATCACATTCCAGGCACAGGCCGATAATCCGACAGAGGAACAAATGGATATTGTTGAGTCTATTTTTACAGCTCGTCTTAACAATGCCGGTTACACAGAGGCGAGAATAAGCAGAGACGACAACGGTCAGATAACCGTTGAAATTCCGTCAGTATTCGAAACTGATGAAGCTGCTGCGCTTTTGGGCTCTACGGCAAAGCTTACGTTTGTTGACGCGGACGGAAATGTAGTATTGGACGGAGCAACCGACATTAAAACTGCGGATGCGGAATACGGTCCGGTATCTCAAAACGGAAATTCCGAGCATTATGTAAAGCTTACGCTTAAGAGCGAGGCTATTTCAAAATTTGCCGAAGCTACAAAAAATGCAGCGACAAGAACTTCCGACAACAAAAACTATATCGCGATTATGATGGATGAAAATGTGATTTCAGCACCGAGAGTAAGCGAAGAAATCAATTCGGAAACATGTATCATTTCGGGAAGCTTTGAAACAGCCGAACAGGCTGCAACGCTTGCTAACCAAATCAAATCGGGTGCGCTTCCGTTTGACTTAACTACGGTATCGCAAAACACAATAGGCCCCGAATTGGGAGAAAAAGCACTGCCGACAAGCCTTTTGGCAGCGCTCATCGGTATATTGATTGTAATGGTATTTATGATCTTCTTCTACAGAATACCGGGTCTTGTTGCGGATTTGGCACTTGCGTTTTATATAGGAATAATCGCAATGGTACTCGGATTGGCAAGAGTAAACTTAAGCCTTTCGGGTATTGCGGGTATTGTTCTATCAATCGGTATGGCGGTTGACGCAAACGTAATTATATTTGAGCGAATGAAAGAAGAAATGAAGCTCGGAAAAACAATTAAAGCATCGGTTGAAGCAGGCTTTAAAAAGGCTTTCGGAGCAATATTCGATTCGAATATTACAACAATAATCACCTGCGTTGTGCTTTATCTTTCGGGAATAGGTACAATCAGAGGTTTTGCGGTAACGCTTGCTCTCGGTGTTATTGTAAGTATGTTTACTGCGATTACAATAACCAAATTCTTGCTGAAGCAGCTTGTTAATCTTAATATCAAAAACCGCAAGCTGTTCATGAAATAGGAGGTATAAGTAGAATGAAATCGATTAATGTAACAAACAATAAGATTAAATATCTGCTTCTTCCGATTATTATTGTAATAGCAGGTATTGTTATGTATTTTGTACAGGGCTTTAACTTTGATATTGAGTTTATGGGCGGTATCAAAATGCAGGTGAATATGGGACAAACCTTTAATAATGAAGAGGTTTCGAAGTACTTGGAAGAAAAAACAGGCGTTACGCCTATCATTGTACAGACTGTAGGCGACGGTACACAGGCATCAATCAAAACTCAGCCTATCGAAGAATCAAAGAAAACCGAAATTTATTCGGCTTTGAAAGAAAAATACGGCTTGCAGGAAGAAGAGCCGATGTCAGTTACGAGTGCATCGGCAAGCTTTGGTAATCAAGTTCAGAAAAAAGCTTTGATTTATACCATTATTGCGTTGATTTGTATTCTTGCATATATCGCATTCAGATTTGAGTGGCGTTCGGCTATTTCGGCAATTATTGCGCTTGCTATAAACCTGGCTGTTATGATGGCTGTTTATACAATTTCGTATACTCCGCTTAATACAACCTTTATTGCGGCTATGCTGACGGTTATCGGATATTCGATTAATAATACAATTGTTGTATTTGACAGAATTCGTGAGAATATGAAAGGATACAATCCGAAAAAAGGCGACACCGTATCGGATATTACAAACAGAAGTATCAACGAAAGTATGGGAAGAACAATAAATACAACCATTACAACCCTGATAACAATTGTAGTTCTTTATATCATGGGTGTTCCGTCAATTAAGGAATTTGCATTCCCGCTTATCATAGGAGTTTTGGCAGGAGCGTACAGCTCAATCTTTATTGCAAGTCCTATTTGGGCTGCATGGAAAGAAAGCGACGAAGAAGCTAAAAAACAAGCGAAGAATATAAAATAAATCAAAAAAGACAGCTTCGGCGTTCTTTGATAAAACAGTAATTTATAATAAACTGTCATATGGAATTTTAAGAAATACGCATATCACTTTTTAATGTGGTATGCGTATTTCTGTAATTGTTTATCTTTTTGAACAATTATCATCATATCTGAATATTTAAATCTCGAAAAACCTTATTATCTGCATTTTATTTTGTTGTGCATAATGGAGAATTTATATAAATGATATTGCTTTTATTCGGGATTTGGAATATAATATATATCATATGGAAAAGAGGTGTGCTTTGATGGAAATTATGTCTGCAAGAGAAGCAGCTGATAAATGGGGAATATCACAAAGGCGAGTCGCTGTTCTTTGCTCAGAAAACAGAATAGCAAATGCAGAAATGATAGGAAATATGTGGGTAATGCCATCTAATACAAAAAAACCTATTGATGCCAGAAGTACAAGATATAACAATACAGATTCGAGCACTGTAAAACCTTTTTTGAAATGGGCGGGTGGCAAAGGACAGCTGCTGAATGAAATTGAAAAATATTATCCGTTTGAGGAAGGCAGAATTACAAAATATGCCGAACCATTTGTGGGTGGTGGTGCAGTTTTGTTTGATATACTTAACAAATATGATTTGAAAGAACTTTATATCAGTGATATTAATTTTGAACTCATCAATGCTTATCGCATTGTTCGTGATGATATTGATATTTTATGCGAAATGCTGTTATATTTGCAGAATAATTTTATTCCGTTAGATGTGGAGTCTCGAAAAAGGTATTATATAGAAAAACGTGAACGTTTTAATAATTTAAAGTTTGTTGAAGATGAACAAAGTAATATTGAGAAAGCGGCATTGATGATATTTTTAAACAAAACATGTTTTAACGGTCTGTTCAGAGTGAACAAAAAAGGGCTTTTTAATGTTCCTATGGGAAGATATAAAAATCCTCTTATTTGCGATGAAGTTAACCTTAGAGCAGTATCCGAGAAATTGCAAAAAGTAACTATTGTGTGTGGTGATTATAGAAAATCGGCTGAATTTATTGATAAAAATACTTTCGTCTATTTTGATCCGCCATACAGACCGATTACCGATACTGCGAGTTTTACTGCTTATACAGAAAATGTATTCGATGATGAGAAACAAATTGAACTGGCAGAATTTGCAAAAAATATGGACAAAAAAGGGGCAAAAATTGTTGTTAGTAATTCCGATCCGAAAAATACAAACATGGATGACGATTTTTTTGATGAGTTGTATAGTTCACTTAATGTTAAAAGAGTGAAAGCAGCAAGAATGATTAATTGTAATAGTGAATTAAGAGGAAAACTAAGTGAATTACTTATTACAAATTATTAAGGAGTATGTTGGTTTATGTTAAAAAGAAACTTTACAGAGTGGCTTTCGCATTTTCGCGACAGCATTGCAAATTATGATTACTATGTTGACTTTGCGAAGGTGTATAAAAATATTGATAAAATAAAGGTTGAGCTTAATATTTTAAATTCTCTCATTGGCTCAAAGGATATTGAAGAAGATTTCGAAACTCTGTTGGGAAAATATCCTGAAATACTGAAGTGTATTCCATTGCTTTTGGCTGTAAGAACAAATGAGATTTATGCTATTGACGGAGATGGCGAGTTTATATACAAATTTGAAAAGTTTAATCAATCAATAGAGCAATATAAAATATTTATGCACAAAACCGGTTTATTCGATCTTATGGCTAATCATATTATAAATAATTTGGTTGATTATGCAACGGGCGTTGAAACCGGTCTTGATTCCAATGGTCGTAAAAACCGCGGCGGACATCTTATGGA
This sequence comes from uncultured Clostridia bacterium, assembly GCA_934463455.1. Taxonomy (GTDB): domain Bacteria; phylum Bacillota; class Clostridia; order UBA1381; family UBA1381; genus CAKSQL01. The sequence continues at coordinate 4,681 of CAKSJU010000116.1, forward strand.
AAATTTAGTTGAAAGTTTTATTTTAAAGGCGGGATTTACTAAAAATACTACATATTTTAAGGAAATGTATATTCACCAAATTACCGATAAATGGGGAATTGATTTGTCAGCAATTTCAAATCAAGGAAAAATGGAAAAACGTTTTGATTTTGTTATAAAAACGGATAATATGATTTATGGTATAGAGACTAATTTTTACGGCAGCAATGGTTCAAAACTGAATGAAACAGCACGCAGTTACAAAACATTGGCATTAGAAACCGATACTATAGATGGTTTTACATTTGTATGGTTTACAGATGGAAAGGGTTGGACAAGCGCAAGACATAACCTTGAAGAAACATTTGATGTTATGGAGCACATTTATAATATAGAGGATATGGAGAATGGTATAATCCAAGAGGTTTTTAAGTGATGGCAGAAAAGAAAATAAAAAAATGGGAACCGGAAGATTTTGAACTTGAAATGACTACACATTGGTCATTCCCAAAGCGTGGTGATTGGGCAACTCACGATGCGAAATGGCGTGGTAATTGGTCGCCGTATATTCCGAGAAATATTATATTAAGATATTCGCAGGAAGGTGATTTAGTTCTTGACCAATTTGCCGGAGGGGGGACTACTCTTGTAGAAGCGAAGCTTTTGAACCGTGATATAATCGGTGTGGATATAAATGACATCGCACTTGAAAGATGTAAAGAAAAAACAAGCTTTGAATATGAGCCGGCAAAGGGAAAAGTGTATATAAAAAAAGGCGATGCAAGAAATCTTGATTTTATTCCGGATGAAAGTATCGATTTAATATGTACTCATCCTCCGTATGCGGACATTATTAAATACAGTGATGGTATTAAGGGAGATTTATCACAATTAAGGGTTAAGGATTTTCTTGAAGAAATGAAAAATGTTGCAGCGGAAAGTTATCGTGTTCTTAAAAATGACAAGTTTTGTACTGTTCTTATGGGCGATACAAGAAAAAAAGGTCATATGATACCAATGTCGTTTGAAGTAATGCGGATTTTTGAAGATGCTGGATTTAAACTGAAAGAAATTATTATAAAAGAACAGCATAATTGCAGAGCGACGGGATATTGGAAAACAAATAGTGTAAAGTACAATTTTCTATTAATTGCACACGAGTATTTGTTTATATTAGAAAAATAACAGAGAGTTTAAATAAATTAAAAAACTGTTTTTTT
>CAKSJU010000117.1 GCA_934463455.1 uncultured Clostridia bacterium
TTTACTATTCCGTCTTTTAATATTCTTTGTTTTAGCAATTCCACTCGGAACCATGCCTCCTATATATGTCTTTTGTATAGCTAATTGTAAAACTAAAGTTTCACAATTAACCAATGTCTTTTGTAATATAGTAATACAAAATTTGACATAATGCAATACTTTTTTCAATAATTTGTTTATTTTTGCATAAAAATATGTCCCGGCAATATATTTTTTTGCCGAGACATATTAAAATCAATCATTTTCAATCAAGCTTTCGTTCCTTGAAAACATCCCGCTTATCAATACACTTCCGAAAGAATCGCTCTTTTTACCATCTATCAAAAACTGCACATTTGTGACAGTATCCAGTTCGGTAAGCGAATTGACAATTGAATAAATCGCATTTTTTTCTTTTTCGCCGCTGCCGGAATTTTTACCTACAAATCCCGAGGCAAAATTCACAAAACAGGTTCCGTCCGTGGTTTGCACCGAGATAATCGATGTGTCGGACGACAGAACGCTTTCAAGCTCCGGATTTTTAGGTCCTTCTATCAATCCGTTTAATATATACTGCTCAATGGGCTGCGAATCGGTCATTTTAATTGCTCTGATTTCTTTTTTCAAAAGCTTTGTTTTACTGTCCGTAAAATAAAGAGCTACATATTTGTTTTCCGTTCCGTCAATATCCTTTTCCACATTTATATCATCACCCGACATAAATCCGAGCAGATTACCGTCCGGACCGACAATTTCGCTCGAATCGACAGTAACTCTTACATAATTAATTCCCGGGAGCTGACACAAAGTTTTTACGACCGCATATGCTGCAAAAGCATTTTTTGTTGAATCATCTGTCAAAAAATCATTTGAAAAATCAACGGTTACATGGCTTTTTTCCTTTATGACGGAATTAACCTTTGTTTTTTTATCCATTATTCCGGTATTTTTTGTACTTCCCTTTATAATCTGTTCAAGCACCTTATCCAGAATGTCATCCCGGTCTCCGTATTTTATATTCTGTTCCTCTGCAACCAGCGTAGATTCTTTATTATTAAAAAAGTACAAATTCAAGCTGACCGAATCTTTTAATGCGTTTCGGCGATAATACCTTATTCCGAACAATCCCGCAATTGCCGCAATTATTATCAAAATGATAATCATTATTCTTTTTTTCATTCGGTTCCTCCTTTCGGCGAAGCTGTACCTAAGTTCCATACTTAAAATTCCCGAAGCAAAAATAAGAAACTTCCTCCGGCAAGATAAAATTATACACGATAAATATTACAAAAATATTAAAAACTCACAATATCAACAAATTCAAATAAAAAATATGCAGCGCATACGTTTTTATTTGTACACGCTGCATAAACATTTAAATCAATTTAATATATTCAATAACCTGCGGCTCAATTGGTGCATCGGAAAAGTCGGTTGCGGTTTCCGCAATTTCATCCAAAACCTCCAAACCCTCGGTAATTTTTCCGAATGCCGCATATTGTCCGTCCAAATGCGGTGCATCCTTGTGCATAATAAAGAACTGACTTGACGCACTGTCCGGGAACATTGTTCTCGCCATGGAAAGAACGCCGCGGGTATGTTTTAAATCATTTTTTACGCCGTTTGCTTCAAATTCTCCCTTTATTGAATCCGCTTCTTTATGATTTCCGTCAGCCGTAAAGCCGCCGCCCTGAATCATAAAATCCTTTATGACACGATGAAAAATTAATCCTTCAAAGAAATTTTTTTCAATCAATTTAACAAAATTATCAACGGTTATCGGTGCGATTTCGGGATAAAGTTCGCCGCGCATAACCTTGCCGTTTTTCATTTTTATTTCTATATTCATTTTAGCCTCCTATCTTTTTACTCAGCATTACCATTTATTGTAACCGATTTTATAACAACAAATTCTTCCGGAACGTCATCCATACCGAGCTCCGGAACGGATTTCGTTTTCATTTCCGCAATTTTATCTATAACCTCAAGACCATCGGTAATTTTACCGAATGCCGCATATTGCCCGTCAAGCGACGGATAATCCTGATGCATAATAAAGAACTGGCTTGAAGCACTGTTCGGGTCGGAGGTGCGTGCCATTGAGATTACACCTCTGGTATGCTTCAAATCATTTTTAAATCCGTTTGAAGTAAATTCGCCCTTTATCGGTGTTGCTTCTTTAGGGGTAAAGTTTTTATCCATTCCACCGCCCTGAATCATAAATCCCGGGATAACTCTGTGGAATATAAGTCCCGTATAAAAGCCCTCCTTTGCAAGCTTAATAAAGTTATTCACCGTCTCGGGCGCAACATCGGGATAGAGCTCGCCTTTCATTACATCACCGTTTTCAAGTTCAATTGTGAAACCGACTTTATTTGCATACAAATCCTTTGTTTCGTTCTCACTCTTTGCCGTTGCCGACGGTAACGGCGAGGCTGTTGCCTCATTGTTTTCCGCCTTTTTATTTCCGCATGCTGTCGCTGTCACAACAAGCATTGTCAATGCCAATAATGCCGTAAAAAATCTTTTCATAATTAATCTCCATTCCGCCGTCCTGCTCCGGCACAAATTATATTTAAACTTCTCTTATCCGCAGGAAAATGATAAGAGCTTAAAACATCCCTGTGCGTTTTTCGAGCAAAGCAAGGAAACGCACAGGCAATTAAATCTGCCGGAAGCTTAACGTGAAGTGAAGTTTCACATTAAAAGCTTCCTTTCATATTCTATTCTTCGGAGCTTTCCTCGCCGCCGTCTTCTTCCGTAATTTCGTCTTCCGGCTCACGGTCGGTCTTTGTCATGCTTACCACTGTAACGTCGTCGGCAAGCTTCATTATGCGAACACCTTGAGTTTGTCTGCCGAAAGTGCTGATTTCGTCGGCGTGCATTCTTATAACGATTCCGTCGGAGGTAATCATCATAATATCATCGTCATCCTTAACCGTTGCAACTCCTGCAATTTTACCGGTTTTTTCGGTTATTTTATAAGTGAAAATACCCTTGCCGCCTCTTGTCTGAATTTTGTATTCATCAAGTGCGGTACGCTTTCCGCAGCCCTTCTCGGTTACGACAAGCAATTCTTCGTCCAAAGCAGCCACGCATGCGCCAACAACATAATCGCCGTCTTTAAGTCTTATGCCGCGTACACCTCTCGTAGCTCTGCCCATCGGGCGGACATCCTTTTCCGCAAAACGTATTGCTATACCCTCATGCGTACCTATCAAAATCGACTGTTTTCCGTCGGTGAGCGCAACCTTTATAAGCTCATCGTCCTCAACAAGCTCAATAGCGCGCAAGCCGCCCGAGCGTATTCTGGAGTAATCCATAAGGTCGGTCTTTTTAACAGTTCCGTTTTTCGTCACAAAGGTCAGATACTTGCCGTCCTCAAATTCCTCAATCGGAATCATTGCGGTTATTTTCTCTCCGTTTTCAAGCGGCAAAAGGTTTACTATAGCCGTTCCCTTTGCCTGTCTGCCGGATTCCGGAATTTGATAGCCTTTCAATCTGTAAACTATACCTCTTGTGCTGAAGAACAAAATAGTATGGTGTGTAGAGGTAGTGAACAAATGCTCCACAAAATCCTCTTCACGGGTAGTCATTCCGGATATTCCGCGTCCGCCCCTGTGCTGCGATTTATAAGTATCTACCGGCATTCTCTTTGTATATCCGTTATGCGTCACGGTAATTACAACCTGTTCTTCTTCAATCAGGTCTTCGTCCTCCAAATCAGTGCTTATCATGCTGATTTCACTGCGGCGTTCATCTCCGTATTTGTCCTTTATTCTGATTAAATCATCCTTGACAATTTTCAAAACAAGAGATTCGTCCGCAAGTATCTTACGGTATTCATCAATCTTTTGCATGGTTTCGGCATAATCTTCTTCAATTTTTTCACGTTCCAAGCCCGACAGTCTTCCGAGCGGCATTTGAACGATTGCCGTTGACTGCACATCCGAAAGAGAAAACCGCTCTGTCAGATTTTGCTTAGCGTCCGGGATTGATTTTGACGAACGTATAATACTTATTACTTCATCTATATTATCTATCGCAATTCTGTAACCCTCAAGCAAATGAGCATGGTTTTCACATTCCGCAAGGTCATGCTTTGTACGGCGGGTGATAACATCCTCCTGGTGCGCCACATATTGGTCTATTATCTCGCGCAAATTCAGTATTTTCGGCTTTTTATCAACCAGCGCAAGCATTATAACTCCGAACGTTTCCTGCATCTGCGTAAGCTTATATAAATTGTTAAGCACAACATGCGCATTTGCATCACGCTTCAGATTTATAATAAGACGCATATTTTCATCCGATTCGTCTCTTGAGGAGGTAATACCGTCTATTTTTCCGTCACGAACAAGCTCGTTTATATACTTATTAAGGCGCGACTTATTTACCTGATAGGGAAGCTCGGTAACAATAATACGATTATTTTCCTCCTCTATTTCCGCTCTTGCACGGACAATAAGTCTGCCGCGTCCGGTTGTATAAGCGTTTCTTATGCCGCTTTTGCCCATAATAATTCCGCCTGTCGGAAAATCCGGCCCCTTAATATATTCCATCAATTCATCAATGGTAATTTCCGGGTCGTCAATCACAGCAATAATTCCGTCTATGGTTTCTTTTAAGTTATGCGGCGGAATATTTGTAGCCATGCCGACAGCAATTCCCGAAGAGCCGTTTACAAGCAAATTCGGAAATCTTGCCGGAAGAACATCCGGCTCTTTTCTTTTATCATCATAGTTCGGTACAAAATCAACCGTATCTTTTTTTATATCCAAAAGCATTTCGGCAGAAATTTTTGCCATTTTCGCTTCCGTATATCTGTAAGCAGCGGCAGGGTCTCCGTCCACCGAACCAAAGTTTCCTTTTCCGCGCACCAACGGGTATCTTAGCGAAAAATCCTGAGCAAGACGTACCATTGCATCATAAACGGACGCGTCACCGTGAGGATGATAATGACCCAGCACCGAGCCGACCGTCGTAGCCGATTTTCTGAAATCATTCTCGTAAAACAAATTTGATTCATACATATCATATAAAATACGCCTGTGAACCGGCTTTAACCCGTCTCTTACATCCGGAAGCGCACGGCTTACTATAACGCTCATGGCATAATCTATATATGACTGTTTCATCTCCGAATTAAGCTCAACATCCACTATTTTTTGATTTTCCAGTGCGGACATATCGAACTCTTTCTCTTTAGACTTTTTAGCCATTTAAAAACCTCCAATAAATCTATGGGTATTCATATACACCCAAAATTCCCTTTTTATAATATTGTATCACAAATTATCAAAAAAATCAAGCCTTTTACCGTTTTTTTGTACAAGTAAACCCCCTGCCGAAAACATACAAAAAGCCGTTTTAGAGCACATTTTGCCCTCAAACGACTTTTTATGAGTTTTTCCTGCGGTATTCCTTCGGTGTTACCCCGCAGATTTTTTTGAAATATTTGTAAAAATTCACAGGCTCTCCGTAGCCCACGCGTTCGCTTATTTCATCTATCGGCAGCCGCGTTTCCTTAAGCAGCCTTGCGCCCTTTTCAATTCGTTTTTTCTGAATATATTCCGTGACCGTGATGCCGTAGCATTCCTTAAAAACCCGCGAAAAATACTTAGGCGAATAAAAACATTTTTTTGCCAGACTTTCAAGCGTTATTTTTTCCTTTAAATGCTCGCCTATATACTCGATAATATGCGGCGGAACAGTTCCGTAATCATTTTTGCCCGGAATCATTCTGCGGAAAATATACGCAAGCAGAACAGTCAGATAACCCTTTAGTACAGTATCGTGACCGCACTCTTTTTTTTCATAATGATACATATTTTAAAATTCCTTTTCGGCAAATGCCGCTTTCAGAGTTATTGCATTGTCTATTTT